>NZ_JBCOME010000099.1:0-6141 GCF_040924365.1 Ruminococcus sp. 1001136sp1_2201st1_G3_2201SCRN_220225
GATGGAAGCATTATACTACATTGGGACATTTTCCTTTGTGGTATATTAGGACATTATCATAAATGGTTCATATTTTTCAAATTTTTTTGAAAATTAGTGTTGACATTTGACTGAATGTGTTGTATTATAATCAAGCAGTCGCGAGAGAGCGATTGAAACATAAGAAATGCAGGAGTGGCGGAATTGGCAGACGCGCAGGCTTCAGGTGCCTGTGGTCGCAAGATCGTGTGGGTTCAAGTCCCATCTCCTGCATTATTTTTTTTCTTTTGTTACGAATGCCAGAGTTGCGTATAAGGTTGGCTGTGAGGCACAGGATGTCTCTTTTATTCAGACTCGGATCCAGTAGCTTTTTTCTGTTGTGCAATTTTTTTCAGCACAACAGAATTTTTTTTTGCTCATATTTTGTTGAAAAAAGCATTTTGCTATGATACAATCTTGAAGATTTAGGATAAAATAAGAAAGAAAATGACATAAGAAAGGGAGATTGTATGAAAGCATTTCTGATATTAGAAGATGGCCATGTATTTACAGGAACCAGCATTGGTTCTGCAAGGGAAGTCATCAGTGAGATTGTTTTTAATACTTCCATGACCGGTTATCTGGAAGTAATGACAGACCCGTCTTACGCAGGACAGGCGGTATGCATGACCTATCCATTAATAGGAAATTATGGAATCTGTTATGATGACCAGGAATCCACCAGACCGTGGATCGACGCATTTATCGTACGTGAATTATCCCGTGTTCCAAGCAATTTCAGAAGCGTTGACACCATTCAGCATTTCTTGACCAAGCATGATATTCCTGGAATCGCAGGAATCGACACCAGAGCTCTTACCAAGATCCTCCGTGAGAAAGGTACCATGAACGGTATGATCACAGTGGATGAAAATTATGACTTAAACGCAATTCTCCCCAAGTTAAAAGCATATACAACTGGTAAAGTAGTGGAAAAAGTAACCTGCCGTGAGAAAGAAATCCTTCCTGGAAATGGTCCGAAGGTTGCACTTATGGATTTTGGTGCAAAGCGCAACATTGCCTGTTCCCTGAATAAGCGCGGATGTCAGGTAACTATTTACCCGGCTCTTACACCGGCAGAGGAGATCCTTGGAGATCATCCAGACGGAATCATGCTCAGCAATGGCCCTGGAGACCCGAAAGAATGCACTTCTATTATTAAAGAAGTAAAGAAACTTTACGATTCCGATGTTCCGATTTTTGCAATCTGTCTTGGACATCAGCTGATGGCACTTGCAACAGGCGGAGATACCTATAAGATGAAATATGGTCACCGCGGTGGAAACCATCCGGTAAAAGACCTTACAACAGGCAGAGTTTACATCTCTTCCCAGAATCATGGCTACGTAGTAGATGCCAAGGACCTTGAGGAGAAAAACATTGCTCATCCTGCATTTGTGAACGTAAATGACGGAACAAACGAAGGAATGGCATACGTTGGAAAGAATATTTTCACTGTACAGTTCCATCCGGAGGCATGCCCGGGACCGCAGGATTCCAGTTACCTGTTTGACAGATTTATGGATATGATGGGAGGAAATAAATAATGCCAAGAAATAAAGACATTAAAAAAGTACTTGTTATTGGTTCCGGTCCGATCATCATCGGCCAGGCAGCAGAGTTTGACTATGCAGGAACACAGGCCTGCCGTTCCCTGAAAGAAGAAGGTCTGGAGGTTGTTCTTCTGAACTCCAATCCGGCTACAATCATGACAGATAAAGATATTGCAGACCGTGTTTACATTGAGCCTCTTACCGTAGAAGTGGTAGAGCAGCTGATCCTGAAAGAGAAGCCAGACAGCGTTCTTCCTACCCTGGGCGGTCAGGCAGGTCTGAACCTTGCCATGGAGCTGGATGAGAAAGGCTTCCTGAAAGAACATAATGTAAGACTGATCGGTACTACAGCCCAGACCATTAAGAAAGCTGAGGATCGTCAGGAATTCAAAGATACCATGGAGAAAATCGGCGAGCCGGTTGCAGCCTCCAAGGTTGTTACCACAGTGGAGGATGGTCTTGCATTTACCAATACCATTGGCTATCCGGTTGTTCTTCGTCCTGCTTACACACTTGGCGGAAGCGGCGGCGGAATTGCACACAATGAATACGAGCTTCGTGAGATCCTGGAGAATGGTCTTCGTCTTTCCCGTGTTGGAGAGGTTCTGGTAGAGCGCTGTATCGCAGGCTGGAAAGAAATCGAGTATGAGGTAATGCGTGACAGTGCAGGAAACTGCATCACTGTCTGCAATATGGAGAACATTGACCCGGTTGGTGTCCACACAGGAGACTCCATCGTAGTTGCTCCGTCCCAGACTCTTGGAGACAAAGAGTACCAGATGCTCCGTACCTCTGCTCTGAACATTATCACAGAGCTTGGAATTACAGGCGGATGTAACGTTCAGTACGCACTGAAACCAGACAGCTTCGAATACTGTGTTATCGAGGTTAACCCTCGTGTAAGCCGTTCCTCTGCACTTGCAAGTAAGGCAACTGGTTACCCGATCGCGAAGGTTGCAGCGAAGATCGCACTTGGATATACACTGGATGAGATCCCGAATGCCATCACTGGAAAAACATACGCAAGTTTCGAGCCGATGCTTGACTACTGTGTTGTTAAGATCCCGAGACTTCCATTTGATAAATTTATCACAGCTAAGAGAACCCTTACCACTCAGATGAAAGCTACCGGTGAGGTTATGAGTATCTGCCATAACTTTGAGGGTGCTCTTATGAAAGCAATCCGTTCCTTGGAGCAGCATGTTGACAGTCTGATGTCTTACGATTTTACACAGCTTACAGATGAGGAACTGCTGGATGAGCTGGCAATCGTGGACGACCGCAGAATCTGGAAGATTGCAGAAGCAATCCGCCGTGGTATGCCGCAGTCCATGCTTCATGACATTACCCAGATCGACATCTGGTTCATTGACAAGCTGGCAATCCTTGTTGGAATGGAAAATGCCCTGAAAACCAGAAAACTTACCAAAGAGCTTCTTCTGGAAGCAAAACGCATGGAATTCCCGGACTACATTATCGCCCGTCTTACAGGCAAAACAGAAGAGGAAATCAAAGCTTTCCGTGCAGAGACTGGTATCAAAGCCGCTTACAAGATGGTTGATACCTGTGCCGCAGAGTTTGCTGCTGCCACTCCGTATTACTATTCTGTATATGGCGATGAAGGAACAGAGAATGAAGCAATTGCCACACCGGATAAGAAAAAGATCCTGGTACTTGGCTCCGGCCCGATCCGTATTGGACAGGGTATTGAGTTTGACTTCTGCTCTGTACACTGTACCTGGGCTTTTGCAAAAGAAGGATATGAAACTATCATTATCAACAACAACCCAGAGACAGTTAGTACAGACTTTGATATTGCAGATAAACTGTATTTCGAGCCTCTTACACCGGAAGATGTTGAGAATATTGTAAATATTGAGAAACCGGACGGAGCTGTTGTACAGTTCGGTGGACAGACCGCCATCAAGCTGACAGAAGCTCTTACAAAGATGGGTGTAAAGATCCTTGGAACCTCTGCTGAGAATGTAGACGCTGCTGAGGACCGTGAGCTGTTCGATGAAATCCTGGAGAAATGTCAGATTCCGAGACCGAAGGGACACACTGTATTTACCGCAGAAGAGGCGAAGAAAGCAGCAAATGAGCTGGGCTATCCGGTTCTGGTTCGTCCTTCCTACGTACTTGGCGGACAGGGCATGAGAATTGCTGTAAGCGATGAGGATGTGGAAGAGTACATTGGTGTGATCAACCAGATTGCACAGGAGCATCCGATTCTTGTTGACAAGTACCTGATGGGAAAAGAAATCGAGGTTGATGCCGTTTGCGATGGCGAGGACATTCTGATTCCTGGTATTATGGAGCACATTGAGCGTGCCGGAATCCACTCTGGTGACAGTATTTCCGTATATCCGGCAAGAACCATCAGCGAGAAAGCCAAAGAGACTATTGCAGAGTACACCAGACGTCTTGCAAGAGCACTTCATGTAGTGGGTATGATCAATATCCAGTTCATCGTTCTTGGGGATGATGTATATGTAATCGAGGTTAATCCACGTTCCAGCCGTACCGTACCTTACATCAGCAAAGTTACCGGAATCCCGATTGTACCGCTGGCAACCAAGGTAATCCTTGGATACAAACTGAAAGATATGGGCTATGAGCCTGGTCTTCAGCCAGAGGCAAAACACATTGCCATCAAGATGCCGGTATTCTCCTTCGAGAAGATCCGCGGCGCTGATATCAGCCTTGGACCGGAGATGAAATCTACCGGTGAGTGCCTTGGTATTGCAGAGACCTTCAATGAGGCTCTTTACAAAGCATTCCTTGGAGCTGGAATTCGTCTGCCGAAGTATAAGAACATGATCATGACTGTAAGACCGGAAGAGCAGGAGGACGCTGTACCGATCGCTAAGAGATTTGAGGCACTTGGATACCGCATCTATGCCACAAGAGGAACTGCCAATACTCTGAAAGAGCATGGTGTTAAGGTGATCCGTACCAACAAGCTGGAGCAGCCGGCACCGAACCTTATGGACTTGATCCTTGGTCATAAGATTGATGTGGTTATTGATATCCCATCCCAGGGTGTTGAGCATCAGAAGGATGGTTTCGTGATCAGACGTAATGCTATTGAGACAGGTGTAAATGTTCTTACCAGCCTTGATACTGCAGAGGCTCTGGTAACAAGTCTGGAAAACACAGATGCTAACAAGCTGAGCCTGATTGATATTGCGACTATTGCAAGAAGGTAATAAACACGCTCTAAGACATTAAACAAAGGTTACTGTTCACTCCGTTCACAGTAACGCGCTTCGCGATGCACAGAAATCATGCATTCGCATGATTTCGCGCCGCAATTCTCGGGTTTTCTGTGAACTTTGTTCACAAAAAACGCCTCACGGAACGTTACCAGTGAACAGTAACAAACAAAGGCTAAATTTTGCGAAAAATGCAAAATACAAGTTTACGAAAGCAAAGTTGTGTAATATACTAAAGAGGACGGAGAAGTTCAGGTCTCCGTCCTCATTTTGTTGAAGTTAGAAAGGGGTAGAAATGGATATTATCGAACTTTTAAAGGTAATTTTCCTGGGTATTGTTGAGGGAATTACTGAGTGGCTCCCTATCAGCAGCACCGGGCATATGATCCTGGTTGATGAATTTATTCATCTGAATGTTTCACAGGATTTTATGGACGTATTTCTGGTTGTGATCCAGCTTGGAGCCATCCTTGCAGTTGTTGTTTTGTATTGGAATAAGCTGTGGCCTTTTTACATAAAGAAGCTTCCAAGAAGAACCCAGATGGCTATTGCGAAGAAGCCCAAATGGGCACAGGTGATCCTGAATTTTGTGGAGCGCTTCTGCGATAAAGAGAAATGGGTGCTGTGGTTTAAGATTGTGGTAGCATGTCTGCCGACCATTGTGATCGCACTTCCGTTTGATGATTTCATTGAAGAACATTTTAATAACTATGTGGTTGTTGCCATTGCACTGATCGTCTACGGTGTTCTGTTTATTATTGTGGAAAACTATAATAAAAGCAGAGAGCCGCAGTGCACAAGTCTGGAAGATTTATCTTTCAAGACGGCGTTTCTCATCGGCTGTTTTCAGGTGCTTTCCGTTATTCCTGGTACATCCAGATCTGGTTCTACCATCATTGGAGGAATCCTGGTTGGTACTTCCCGTACCGTTGCAGCTGAGTTCACCTTTTTCCTTGGAATCCCGGTTATGTTCGGAGCCAGCCTTCTGAAGATTGTGAAATTCGGTTTTGGATTTACCGGTACAGAGGTGCTGATCCTGGTGATCGGTATGGTGGTAGCGTTTGTAGTTTCCA
Organism: Ruminococcus sp. 1001136sp1_2201st1_G3_2201SCRN_220225; assembly: GCF_040924365.1. Taxonomy (NCBI): domain Bacteria; kingdom Bacillati; phylum Bacillota; class Clostridia; order Eubacteriales; family Oscillospiraceae; genus Ruminococcus; species Ruminococcus sp. 1001136sp1_2201st1_G3_2201SCRN_220225. The sequence continues at coordinate 5,860 of NZ_JBCOME010000099.1, forward strand.
TCCTGGCAATCAAGTTCCTGATGGGCTATATCAAGAAACATGATTTCAAGGCATTTGGATGGTACAGAATCGTACTTGGTGCGCTGGTTTTGGTTTACTTTATTGGTAAGACTTTACTGGCATAAATTATATATAAGAAATTTCGGCGCCAGCCTGCAAGGGAAAATTTGCAGGTTGGCGTTTTTGCTATTTAATGTGTTGGTCATTATCCCGGACGCGATTTCACAATGTATATTCACCGCCGCGCGTCGCAACGTTCCGGCAAGCTAATGACTAACTGCG
>NZ_JBCOME010000100.1:0-5894 GCF_040924365.1 Ruminococcus sp. 1001136sp1_2201st1_G3_2201SCRN_220225
GCATCACAGGTTGACCGTATGCTGAGCACTCTGGATGCGGTGATCCTGGTGCTGATCGTTTCCGCAGGAATGCTGGCTTTTGTGGTATTGTATAATCTGAATAATATCAATATAACAGAAAGACAGAGGGAACTGGCAACTTTGAAGGTGCTTGGCTTCTATGACGGAGAGGTCTCTCAGTATGTGCTTCGGGAAAACGTGATTCTGACAGTGCTTGGAATTATGTTTGGAGCAGTGTTTGGAATTCTCATTCACAGGTATGTGATTACTACGGTTGAGGTGGATGCAGTTATGTTTGGACGAAATATTAAGCCGCTGAGCTTTTTATACAGTGGAATTCTGACAAGCATATTTTCCATTGTGGTGAATGGGGTGATGCATTTTAAGCTGAAAACCATTGATATGGTGGAATCCTTAAAGAGTGTGGAATAAAAATTATTGTAATTGTGAAATTTTTAAATTAGCTTGACAAGCCGGAAGAATGCAATTATAGTTATATCCATAAAAGTGGCGGCTTTTTCCGGCTATTTACAAGGAGATCAGACCGCTGCAGCGAAAAGCGTTGAAGAAGAGGAGTAAGTAAATGCCCTCCCAGAGAGAAATGTCCAGGGATAACTGTGGTGGAAGACATTTCGAGATCCGCATTCACTGAAGGTAGCTTCTGAGCCGGGAAACTGAACAGGCAGTGATATCTGCAGTAAGTTTTCACGCAATTCCAGCGTTACAGGAAAGAGATATGTGTACAACAGAGCGAAGACTGTAAATACATTCAGGGAAACAGTACTTTGCATTTTGCACATAATGAAGGTGGTACCGCGTTAATTTCGCCCTTCACACAATTGTGTGAGGGGCTCTTTTTTTAGGAGGAAAATTATGAGCAAAGAACTTGCAAAGACCTACGATCCAAAAGGAATCGAGGAACGTCTTTACCAGAAATGGATGGAAAACGGATATTTTCATGCAAAAGTAAACCCGGATAAGAAACCATTTACCATTGTTATGCCGCCGCCAAACGTAACCGGACAGCTGCATATGGGACATGCACTTGATGAAACTATGCAGGACATTCTCATCCGTTTCAAGAGAATGCAGGGCTACGAAGCACTGTGGCAGCCGGGAACTGACCATGCAGCTATTGCTACAGAGGTTAAGGTTACTGAGAAACTGAAAAAAGAAGGCATCGACAAGGCAGAAATCGGTCGTGAGAAATTCCTGGAATATGCCTGGGAGTGGAAAGAAGAGTACGGCGGAAAAATTATCAACCAGCTGAAGAAGCTTGGTGCTTCTGCAGACTGGGAGCGAGAACGCTTCACCATGGATGAGGGATGCTCCAAGGCTGTACAGGAAGTCTTCATCAAGTTATATGAAAAAGGCTACATCTACAAAGGTTCCCGTATCATCAACTGGTGTCCGGTATGCCAGACTTCCATTTCCGATGCAGAGGTTGAGCATGAGGATCAGGACGGATTTTTCTGGCACATCAATTACCCGGTTGTTGGAGAAGAAGGAAAATTCGTGGAAATTGCAACAACACGTCCGGAAACACTTCTTGGAGATACTGCAGTTGCAGTAAACCCGGATGATGACCGTTACAAAGACATTGTTGGCAAAATGCTGAAGCTTCCTCTCACAGACAGAGAGATCCCGGTTATTGCCGATGAGTATGTTGATAAAGAATTTGGTACCGGATGCGTAAAGATCACACCGGCACATGACCCTAACGACTTCGAGGTTGGAAAGAGACACAACCTTCCGGAAATAAACATCATGAATGATGATGCTACCATCAATGAGCTGGGTGGTAAATACGCCGGCATGGATCGTTACGAAGCAAGAAAAGCCATGGTAGAGGATCTGGACAAGCTTGGCCTTCTGGTGAAGGTTGTTCCGCACAATCACAGCGTTGGAACACATGACCGCTGCCATGCAACCGTAGAGCCGATGATCAAGCCTCAGTGGTTTGTAAAGATGGACGAAATGGCCAAAGCTGCTATCAAGACTCTTGAGGATGGAAATCTGAAATTCGTTCCGGAGCGTTTTGACAAGACTTACCTTCACTGGCTGGAGAACATCCGTGACTGGTGTATTTCCCGTCAGCTGTGGTGGGGACACAGAATCCCGGCTTACTACTGCGATGAGTGCGGTGAGACTGTAGTTGCAAGAGAAATGCCGGAAAAATGTCCGAAATGCGGATGCACACATCTTCATCAGGACGAGGATACTCTGGATACCTGGTTCAGCTCTGCTCTGTGGCCATTCTCCACACTTGGCTGGCCGGACAAGACACCGGAACTGGAGTACTTCTATCCAACAGACGTGCTGGTAACCGGATATGACATTATTTTCTTCTGGGTTATCCGTATGGTATTCTCTGCTCTTGAGCAGACTGGAAAGACACCGTTCCATCATGTGCTGATCCATGGTCTGGTAAGAGATTCCCAGGGACGCAAGATGAGTAAATCCCTTGGAAATGGTATTGACCCTCTGGAAGTAATCGACAAGTACGGCGCAGATGCTCTTCGTCTCACTCTGATGACTGGTAATGCACCTGGAAACGATATGCGTTTCTACTGGGAGCGTGTAGAATCCAGCCGTAACTTTGCAAATAAGATTTGGAATGCTTCCCGTTTCGTTCTTATGAATTTGGAAGGAAAGGATGTAACGGAGCCGGAGATCGGTTCTCTTTGCGCTGAGGACAAATGGATCCTTTCCAGACTGAACAATGTGATCAAAGAAGTAACTGACAATATGGAAAAATATGAGCTGGGTATTGCGGTTCAGAAGATCTATGATTTCCTGTGGGATGAGCTTTGCGACTGGTACATTGAGATCGCCAAGGTTCGTCTGTGGAAGGCAGAAGAGGATCCAAAGGCGGCAAACGAGGCTCTCTGGACACTTCGCACAGCGCTGACCCAGGGACTGAAGCTGCTTCATCCGTTTATGCCATTTATCACAGAGGAAATTTATTGCACACTGCTTCCGGAGGAAGAGTCCATAATGATCTCTGACTGGCCGGTATATAAGGACGAGTGGAATTCTCCTGAGGCTGAGCTTGCAATCGGAAGTTTCCAGGAAGTTGTCCGTGGCATCCGTAACACAAGAACCAGCATGAATGTTCCGCAGAACAGAAAAACACATCTGATCATTGTTGGAAAAGATGCTGCTATCTGTCAGATGTATGAGAACAGCAAGAAATCCTTTGCAAACCTTGCTTTTGCAAAAGAAATCCATGTTCAGCAGGATAAGACTGGTATCGGTGAGGATGCAGTTTCTGTTGTTGTTTCCAATGCAGTTGTTTATATGCCTCTGGAAGACCTTGTTGACAAGGAAAAAGAACTTGAGAGACTGACAAAGGAGCAGGAGAGACTGACTAAGGAAATCGCCCGCTGTGAGGGAATGCTGAATAATCCAAATTTCGTAAATAAGGCTCCTGCTGCCAAGGTTGATGCAGAGAAGGAGAAGCTTGCGAAGTACAAAGAGATGAAAGATAAGGTTGAAACACAGCTTGAGCAGCTTAAGAGATAAAAAGGAGATTTTGCATGAAGCTGAGCAAATTTTGCAATAAGATTTCCCTGATTCTCCAGGCACTCTGGTGCGCAGTGCTCTATTTCCTTATAGAGGCACTGTGCCGCCATTCTGTAGTGGAGGCCTGGGATTATATGACGGGAAAACCGTTGGTATTTGCTTATAATACGATGTTTATTTTTACTACAATGCTGATCGTTTATCTGTTTCACAGGCGGTGCTTTTGGAGAGTTGTGGTTTCCGTTTTCTGGCTGTTTCTGGGAATCGTAAACTGTATTCTTCTGATGAACCGTGTTACACCATTTACCGGACCGGATCTGCATATGCTGACGGATGGTATTGCGATCATGCAGAAATATCTGCCGTTTTATGGTGTGGTGATCGGATGTATTTTGATCGGAATTGTGGTGCTGGGGCTTTTGATCCTACTGGTCAAGGGACCGAAGTATGAGCAGAAGATTAAGTACCGGTATGTGATTCCGCTGGTAATTGCTGGTTTTGTGGCTTTTGGAGGCGTGACACAGCTGGCTCTTGAAAAAAGGGTTTTGTCTAATTATTTTGGCAATATTGCGTTTGCTTATGAGGATTATGGTTATCCTTATTGTCTGGCGACTACTATTTTTAATACAGGCATCAGTGAGCCGAGGGATTATTCTGAGGATGAGATTAACCGGATCGAGAAGACAGAGTCCAATCTTCCAAAGACCAAGGAGGATGGAAAGAGACCGAATATTCTGTTCCTTCAGCTTGAGTCTTTCTTTGACCCGACACTGGTAAATTACCTGGATATTTCTGAAGATCCAATTCCGAACTTCAGGAAGCTGATGAAAGAGTATTCTTCCGGATATTACAAGGTTCCTTCTGTTGGAGCTGGTACGGCAAATACGGAATTTGAGACCATTACAGGTATGAGTCTTCACTATTTTGGACCAGGTGAATATCCTTATAAGAGTATTCTTAAGGAGACTACCTGCGAAAGTGTGCCCTATGTTCTGAAAAATCTGGGGTATTCTACACATGCGGTACATAATAATGAAGCCAACTTCTATGGAAGAAGGTCTGTTTTCCCCAATCTGGGATTTGACACCTTTACTTCTGAAGAGTATATGGCAGATGAGAACCTGCAGAATCCTCTTGGATGGGTAAAAGACAGTGTGTTGACGGATGAAATCATTAAGTGTCTGGATTCTACTGACAGTCCGGATTATGTGTATACCATTTCCGTGCAGGGACATGGTGATTATCCAAGCGAGCCCATTCTGGACAATCCTTCTATTACAGTTTCCGGTTCTCCTACGGATGAGCTGAATTGTAAATGGGAGTACTATGTGAATCAGATTCATGAGATGGATCAGTTTGTGAAAGAGTTAACAGATGCTTTGGCAGACTATCCGGAGGATGTGATCCTGGTTATGTATGGGGATCATCTGCCGACTATGGGACTGACTGTGGAAGATCTGAAAAATAAGTATCTTTTCCAGACGGAGTATGTAATCTGGGATAATATGGGACTTACCAAGAAGGATGAGAATCTGGCTTCTTATCAGATCGCAGCAGAGGTTCTGGACAGAGTTGGTATTCATGAGGGTACGATCATGAAATATCATCAGGCAAGAAGAAATACCAAGAATTATCAGGTCGATCTGGAGACACTGCAGTATGATGTGCTGTACGGTCAGCGATATGCTTATGGAGGAGAAAATCCTTTTGAGAGAACAAAGATGCGGATGGGACTTTATGATGTGACCTTAGATTCCATTCGGTTAGTGTCGGATACAGATTGGACTTATTATATCCAAGGCACGAATTTCACCCCGTCCAGTCAGGTGAAGCTGAATGGAGAGTGGTATGATACGGCATATGTAAGTCCGAACATGCTGGTGATCTCGGGTACGGAGCTGTCGGATTTTGACAGACTGGCAGTTGTACAGAGAAGTAACAGTTCGACGAGGAAGGCTCTTAGTAAGAGCTTTGACAGAGCGGTTTATGCATTGTATGATAGTCAGTGGAAGGTGAATTCCCGATAGGAACGTTTCCCGGCTGGGCACCTGGTCTCATCAGGTCTGCTCTGAGCGCGGTGTGCGGCCAAAAAAAATTAAAAACATCAGAATTTTGCTGAAACCGAAGAAAGGAGAGGACAAATTTGCTCCGCTGGAGCTCAGACTGTGTCCTCTCCTTTTTTAACCCCAAATTCTGCCGTATGAGATTTTTTCGGAACCTCTCTGATTTCTTCTGTGCGAGGTTTGTCGGATAAAAAGTTACGATTAGGGGTGGACTTCTGGTGTGACTATTATATAATGGTAGAGTAATGTAACGATTCAGAAGGCAGTATTCTGCCAGGCTTACTATGAGCATGAGAAGTTACGGAC
>NZ_JBCOME010000101.1:0-5988 GCF_040924365.1 Ruminococcus sp. 1001136sp1_2201st1_G3_2201SCRN_220225
GAAAAGGGCAGCTATCAATAGATGGTAAGCTGTTTTTTTCTCTGTCCTGACACCGATTGTTCACGTATCAATTTATCAGTATCTCTTTTTGCATGTTTTGGGTATCGTTGCTTCATAACTCATATCAAGCAACATTTTGATTTTGTCATCTGATACGCTGCACATCCAGTGCAACAGTAATCCAGCTATCCTTGCTCATGTGATACGCCGGGAAGAAGCCGGGTTCCTCTCGTAGTGTGCCAATCAGAATTGGGTCACATTTGAAATCGACCACTTCCAGCATTTCTTCGCCTTGCAGCCCCAGCTTGTTCTTTGGTACATCCATAATCAGAGCAAACCACTTCCGATTATTACAATGCCGGAACACCTCATAATTCGGATATTTGAGCCACGGATAATCTGTCTCGGCGTTATATGTCTGATTCTAATTCTGCGCGTTTCATAACCTCACCTCTACAACTTCTAGCTTTCTGCATGTTACTATATAGTTTTGATTACCTGTTCTTCTGCATTTTGGCCGAGGGATAATCTCTTCGTTGAAAAAATAATTGACCACGATAGGCGGATCGTTGAACGGGCGTTTGATGGAATCATCATCCTGGACATACAGTAGCCCTTCCTCTTGGCAAAACTGCCGCATCTGCGCATCCAGCATTGACCAGTAGCTGCGTTCTTTTTTATTGTAAATGGTATCGTACAGCGGCAGCAGGTCTGGATGTTTTTCCGTTATATAGTCAAAAATCGTTTTCTTATAACCGCCCCGCAAGTTTAGGTTTTCCAGCCAGACCAAATTACATTGATTCTTCGCCCGGTGGATGATGGAGGGCAGGTCGGTGAGGCCGGGGAAAATCGGCGAGATAAAGCAGGTGGTGCGCACACCAGCATCATGGAATGCTTTCATAGCGGCCAGCCGCCGCTCAATGCTCACTGCATTGTCCATATCAGCGCGAAAATCTTCGTCCAGTGTGTTTGATCGACCAGGATACCCGCGCATTGGGGAATGTTTTAATGAGGTCAAGGTCACGCAGCACCAGGTCAGACTTGGTAGCAATACTGAGGCTACATTCACTGCCCTGCATCTGCTCCAAAATGGCGCGGGTGCGGCAGGCGGTTTCCTCCAGCGGCTGATATGGGTCGGTCACGTAACAGAGAAACAGTTCTTTCCCTGCATACCGCTCCGGGTGTTTGATTTCCGGCCAAAATTTAACGTCTATGAACTCTCCCCAGGGCTCCGGGTGATTGGTAAAACGCTTCATAAAAGATGCGTAGCAATATTTGCAGCCGTGGCCACAGCCCACATAAGGATTGACCGAATAATCACTCACAGGCAAATTGGATTTTGTGAGGACGCTTTTTACTTCAACGTTTCAGATGATTGGCTCCATTGTATGTATGCTCCTTTGATTTTGCTTATTTTTCACGGGACAGTTTCATCATATCCTTCATATCGGCAAAACCGATTGTTTGATACAGCGGCCTGCCTTTGTTTGAGGTTTCAAGATAAATTTTTGAAATATGCCGCTGACGAGCCTGCTCTACAAGCCACCTGACGATTCTGTTCCCTATGCCGTGTCCGCGAAACTGCGGCCGGGTATAAATGTTCATCAGGTAGGCACATTTCCCGTTTAGATTGTCCGGTGAGGGCATCTCATGATAGAGGCATATCCCGCCGCAGCCGACGATTTCCTCCCCTACGTAGGCAAAGCAGGCAATATGTCCGCCCTGCGGCAGTTCTGTTTGATAGTAGCGGCGATTTTCCGATTCCAGCTCTGTTACAGACCGCTCCGAGGGGATGGAGAATACCTCATGCAAGACTTCCATTCGCCATTGCATCAATACATTCAGGTCCTGGATCGTGGCCTGCCGGATCTGAATCTCCATTATAATGCCCCCGCTTTCATTACCACCGGCAGTTTCGACACATCCGGCTTACCGTTGACATTCAAAGGAATCTGCTTCATCTTCACAAAGAACTCTGGGATCATAAAGGAAGTCAAATTTTCAGACAGTTCTTTTTTTACTTCCGAGACTTTCAGCTTATTGTCGGAAGGCACCACATAGGCGGTCATATAGGACAGTCCATCCTCGTCTGTAAAAGCCCGGACAATAGCCTGCTGCACATCCTTGCACCGATAGAGCCGGGACTCCACCTCGGCAAGTTCCACCCGCTTGCCGTAAATCATGATCTGGTCGTCCTTGCGGTGCAGGAATGCAATGTTGCCATCCGGCAGGATATAGCCCAAATCGCCGCTGCGGTACATGGTGCTACCGTCCGGCTGCCGCTCAAAAGCTCTGTTTTCCTCGGCATGGTCGCCAATGTAGCCCAGAGATACACCGCCGCCATAAATGCAAATCTCACCCGTCTGCCCTTTGGCAACCTCGTTGCCAGACTGATCCAGAATCCTGATTTGCGCACCTAGTACAGGATGACCGATGGGATAGGTACCGTCCTCCAGCACAGTTCCACTATTACAACGGTAATAGGAGGCGCAGACCGTTGTCTCGGAGGGGCCGTAGGTGTTGTAAACCTCTGCTTTGTTCAGCAGGTGATCCACATAAACGCCCCGCAACACATCGCCGCCGCTGATAAGCAGCCGCAGAGAGGACGGAATGACAGACAGGTGGTTCATTTCTGCCAGCAGATACGGAAAGCCGCTGATCATAGTCACATGGTGGCGTTCCACAAAAGCCATCAATGCATGGATGTCGGCCTTATCCTCGTCAGCGGGGATGGCCAGAGCGGCACCATTCAGCAGACTGGTGAACACTTCCTCCACAAAGATGTCAAAAGAACAGACGGAATATTGCAGCATGACATCACCGGGGCCGGGATGGAACTCGTTGGCAAAGGCACGGACATAATGGCAAACATTGCGGTTGGTGACACAGACACCTTTGGGCCGCCCGGTGGTACCTGACGTATACAGCACATAGGCGGGGCGTTCCGGGTCTTCGATGGCATTGCGCTTCCAGGAGGGCGTCTCCACGCCGCAGATCTCACAATCTGTATAGCGGATGGGGAAACTGCTCAGTTTGGGCGCAAAGGCGTGTTCCGTCAGCACAAAATCCACCTGTGCCTCGGTCATCATGTCATGGATGCGCCCGGTGGGAAAATCCGGCTCGGCTGGGACATATCGGCCGCCGCATTTGAGTACCGCCAGAATCGAGGCAATCATCTCGGTTCGGTGACGCATGACGATGCCGATGCTGTGTACTTCCTGCGGAAAGCTGCACGTGATCATATCCACCATGTTGGACAGCTCTCCAAAAGTCATGGTGCGGTCGTTTTCAATGATAGCTGGGGCATTTTCATGTTCTTTAACTACTTTCTGAAAAAGCGAATAAATCGTATCCATCGTTTTATCTCCTTGTCGGTTTATCTATTTAATATCCAGTGAATGCCAGCCGCTGTGCGCTTGTTGCACGCCTGATAGTGGCTGCCACTGTTCAGTACGAAGGTGGTTTCGATGCCTTTCCCGTGGCACAGTGTTTCTATCTCCTGCGTATTCTGCTGCACAACGTTCAAAATCGGATTATCGGTGGAGCTCTCCTTGTCTCCGAGAGAAAAATACAGACAGTCAGGTTTGCGCTTCATCTCATGGGAGCACACATATTCCATGATGCCCTCAAACCAGAAGGAACCTGACATACTCGCTGCGCGGGCAAACACATCCGTTTGGTAGAGAGCGTAGAGGGCGAACAGCCCGGCCAGCGAGTAACCGGCGAGGCCCCGCCAGGCGGGCGCACCGGGAAGGAGCGCTTCCGCTTCCGGCATAATTTCATCCAGAAGCAGTTTCAGGTAATCATCCGCACCACCGGTGCAGGGCGTATCGTGTTTAGAGATCGGCCCCATATACCACGGTGTCATGTCATGATCCCATTTCAGCTTACTGACCGCCACCAGACAGAAATCTGGGCAGCCGAGCGCCATCAGGTTTTTATACACACTGTTAACGGCATTGGAAAAGGTGTTGAGATAGATAACTGGGCTGCCCGGCTTTGCGCTTGGGTATATGTCCACTCTTTTTTGTTCTATGGTTAAAGAAGTCACCTTGTTGCCTCCTCTCTTGACGATTCATTGTATAAATATTGTACGGTATCCGAAAACGAAAGCAAGTACGCAGAAAGTTCGTACATATATTCATAATTATCCTTATATTCTTTATATTTCATCTCGATTTTTTCATCTCCTAATACGATACATTTAAATTTTCTGTTCCCTATAAAATTAATCTATCGGGCTTTACTAAATCGCCAAACAACGATTTATCTTTGCCTTATGTTATCATAATTCGGTTTAAATTGCTATAAATAGCCTTATCTCAATAATAGAAAATCCCAGAAATCATTAAGATTCCGAGGCCTTATGTTTGAACATATTTACCTTTTAATTTATGTAACAAATAAAATTTTGATTGACCTTTTGTTAATATGAATCAATCATCTGCATTAGCTTCTTATAAAATTCATTTCTATCGTTGTAAATTTTTTCCAATTCTTTTTCTGTAAACAGTGCATAGGCTCTATCAGGAACAGCTGTCAAGCCATCGCAGCTAAATGGTATGCGCCGCCCACCCCTGAAAATGGCTGCTTCCCAGTATTTTTTTCTAAAATATTTAATTATTCCCATATAGTATCACCTCTTTCCCATATTTGTTATATACGTTCTGGCAAGTAAAATACTTCTGTTCTTACTATATTATCATCAAAATCCATTTCTACATAATAGTCTCGGACAAAATATGCTCTCCAGTAATCTTGTAGTGAGTAAATTTCCAATGTCTTGAAATCAACTATGCACAATGGAATAGCTTCTTTATTTTCTCCGTCCGTCTTTCTGTATTCTAATGAAGCTGCAACTTTACTTAGACAATTCTGGCATAAATGGTTTTCTAGCATGTTAGTATCAATTTCATAATTTTCCGGCAACGTCACATCTATGCTTGCCATACCACGGCTTGGAGTTCCGTCTGAAGAATAAGATATTTCACCTGTATTCCCAGAGAGGAATGAAGTTGAAGTAGCACTTTCTACCTCATTTCCATTTTCATCGTAATTTTTCAGTGGAAAATCAATCACATACCAGTCATTCAGCGAGATCAATCCAATAGTGTCAAAGTTTCTAAAGTAGCTCATCAGGCTTTCTTCCGCATTTCCGCATAGATAACATTCTGATGTGTTTTCCAGGGATGAGCGCAGATCGTCAAAAGTTACATCAATGTCAGCACGGTGTTTAGTAGATACTGGTTGGGAAGATGTCTGCTCATGGGCAGAGGCATAATATGCGATGATTATGGAGATAACAATTATGACTGCCAGTATGGAAAGCCAGAAATAATCTATTCGGATTTGATAATATCGCTTTTCTTTCTTCATATTTTTGATGCTCTCCCATGATAATAAAATATAGTGTACTTAAAACAAGTTCATTTAAACCATTTTACCATGTTTTGTACTTAAAATGTACTTGTATTATGAACTTATTTTGTACTTATCAAATGGAGAGGAAGCCATATGGAAAAAGATAAACATCTTGGTCTTCGGATTGATTCTGAGACGCACGGAAAACTGAAAAGTCTTGCTGAATTTGAGGGGCGTTCTATCAATGGAGAAGTGCTGTATCTGATTCGTCAGGCGATTGCTCAACATGAGAAAGATCATGGCACATTAAATAAATAGGAAGATCATACATCGGGCTGGTGAGTTCCGGTGTATTTTTATGTCAATTTAAAAAGTATCAAATGATGATACTTTTATAGGAATCAGTGATACTTTACGGCAGGTATTTGAGATACCCCTGATACTTTGAACTGTTATACTGATTATGCTGGAAATAAAAGAACAGCAGGAAAACTTCATATGATTATTAGAAAAGCTCTTTCGGGTTAGCACCCCGGAGGGGCTTTTTTTGTTGCGTGTGTCCAGCAAAGCTGGACTACACTTGCCGGTGTAAGTCCGGTCACGGTAATCGCCAGTGAGCCGTGTAGT
>NZ_JBCOME010000102.1:0-5854 GCF_040924365.1 Ruminococcus sp. 1001136sp1_2201st1_G3_2201SCRN_220225
CCCTTACACAGTGACGGCATCGTTCCGGACTCTCACCGGATTCTCTTTTGCGCATCATGTTTATGATGCAACCTTTGCGCTATAACCATTATACATATTCGACTCGGATATTTAATATGTACCATATTATTATATATTTTTTATGAACTTTTTATGTATTTTCTATGAACTATAGTGTATTTAGAAAATGCGTTCCGCAAGATGTGCGGCACAATTTGTGGGAGATTTCGTCCGGATGAGGGCACCGTAGCATGAAGACGCCGTAGCTGGCTACGCAAACAAATTCGGAAGAAATATACCGCAAAGTGGGGCGTGCAGATTGCGGGAATAATTTTTCAAACAGATTACTATTCACTCCGTTCATAGCAACACGCTTCGCGATGCACAGAAATCATGCTTTCGCATGGTTTCGCGCCGCAATTCTCAGGTTTTCTGTGAATTACTTATTGACAAATACCCCGCCAGGGTATATATTGGTTTCATCAAATACATACCCTGGCGGGGTATATAAGGAAAGGAGTCCGCCTATGACAGCTGATTATAAATCCGAATCCTGCTGCAGCCACACCGCAGCCGATCCTGCAACTCTTTCCAGCCAGGAACCTACCAAGAAGGTCTGTTCCTGCTGTTGTACCAAGCACACCGATCGTTCCGAAGCAGAGCGCAGGAAGCTGGTAAACCGTCTGAAACGTATTGAAGGCCAGATAAGGGGGATTATAGGAATGCTGGAGAATGACGCTTACTGCAACGATATTCTTATTCAGTCAGCAGCTGTAAATGCCGCTGTGAATGCATTTAATAAGGAACTTCTCGCCAATCATATCCGAACCTGTGTGGCAAGAGATATCCGTGATGGTAAAGACGAAACCATTGATGAGCTGGTTGCAACTTTGCAGAAGCTAATGAAGTGAGATACCAGCGTATTCCGAATGTGTACCTGCCTGCGGAGGTACGAATGCGCAGAGCAGTCCGTTGGTATCGAAACACTGTATTCGAAGGAGGAATTTATTATGGAACAATACAACGTCACCGGCATGAGCTGTGCAGCCTGCAGCGCCCATGTGGAAAAAGCGGTAAACAAGGTTCCGGGAGTTACTTCCTGCTCCGTAAGCCTGCTTACCAATTCCATGGGAGTGGAAGGAACTGCCTCAGCCTCTGCCATTGTCTCAGCTGTAGAAGAAGCCGGATACGGCTGCAGCCTGAAGGGTGCTTCCGGCCAGAAGGAACCCGTTTCTGATGCTGAGAAAGCCCTGGAAGATCACGAAACGCCACTCCTCAGGAAACGACTTATTGCCTCAGTAGGTTTTCTTCTGGTGCTGATGTACTTTTCCATGGGACACATGATGTGGGGATGGCCGCTGCCAGCCTGGTTTGATGGCAACCATATCGCCATGGGACTTGTACAGCTGCTTCTTGCAGGAATCGTCATGGTCATCAATCAGAAATTTTTCATCAGCGGCTTCAGGAGTCTGTGGCACCGCTCTCCGAACATGGATACCCTGGTAGCTCTCGGCTCCATGGCCTCCTTTGTATGGAGTGTCTATGCCCTGTTCGCCATGACCAGAGCCCAGGTTGACGGCAATTCCGAACTTGTCACGCACTACATGATGGAATTCTATTTCGAATCTGCCGCTATGATCCTGACCCTGATCACCGTTGGAAAAATGCTGGAAGCCCGTTCCAAGGGCAAGACCACGGATGCCTTAAAAGGTCTTATGAAGCTTGCTCCCAAGACTGCCGTTGTCATCCGAAACGGCCAGGAAGCCACCGTTCCCATTGACCAGGTTGTAAAAGGTGACACCTTTGTTGTCCGTCCTGGTGAGAACATCCCGGTGGATGGTGTGATTATCGAAGGCTCCAGTGCAGTCAACGAATCTGCCCTTACAGGTGAGAGTATCCCTGTCGACAAAGCTGCCGGAGATCTTGTCTCCGCAGCCACAGTCAACCAGTCTGGCTTTATCAAATGTGAAGCTACCCGCGTTGGCGAAGACACCACACTCTCCCAGATCATCAAAATGGTCAGTGATGCTGCAGCCACCAAAGCTCCTATTGCCAAAATCGCAGACCGTGTTTCCGGTGTTTTCGTACCTGCTGTTATCACTATTGCAATTATAACTACTATTGTCTGGCTGCTTACCGGTCATGAGGCTGGCTACGCCCTGGCAAGAGGAATTTCCGTTCTGGTCATCAGCTGCCCATGCGCCCTTGGTCTTGCCACTCCGGTTGCCATTATGGTTGGAAACGGAATGGGTGCCAAAAACGGTATCCTTTTCAAAACAGCCGTCTCCCTTGAGGAAGCCGGAAAGGTTCAGATCGTAGCCCTTGACAAAACCGGAACCATCACAAACGGTCAGCCGGAGGTTACTGACATTCTCCCTGCAGACGACGTATCTGAGAACGATCTTCTCACCCTTGCCTACGCCCTTGAAAAAAAGAGCGAGCACCCTCTTGCGAAAGCCATTCTGGAAAAAGCTGCAAGCCTTGGTCTTACAGCCCAGGAAGTCACAGAATTCCAGGCTCTTCCCGGCAATGGACTCTCTGCGAAGCTTGGCGCTTCCACGCTTATCGGCGGAAGCATGAAATACATCAACACTCTGGCAGCTGTCTCTCCGTCTCTTATGAACCAGGCCGAGAAGCTTGCCGAAGCAGGAAAAACTCCTCTTCTTTTCGCAAAAGATGGAAAACTTCTTGGAATCATTGCAGTTGCTGATGTAATCAAACCGGACAGTGCACAGGCAGTCAAAGAGCTTCAGAATATGGGTATCCAGGTAGTTATGCTTACCGGCGACAACGAGCGCACTGCCAGAGCTATTGGCGCACAGGCAGGTGTTGACCAGGTTATTGCAGGCGTCCTTCCAGATGGAAAAGAGAGCGTCATCCGCTCCCTGAAGGAAAAAGGCAAGGTTGCCATGGTTGGCGACGGAATCAACGACGCACCAGCCCTTACCAGAGCAGATATTGGTATTGCCATCGGTGCCGGAACGGATATAGCCATCGACGCAGCAGATATTGTCCTTATGAAAAGCCAGCTTTCCGACGTGCCAGCTGCTATCCGTATGAGCCGCGCTACTCTTCGCAACATCCACGAGAATCTCTTCTGGGCGTTCTTCTACAATGTAATTGGTATTCCGCTGGCTGCCGGCGTATGGATTCCAATTTTCGGATGGACCTTGAACCCGATGTTCGGCGCTGCTGCCATGAGCCTTTCCAGCTTCTGTGTAGTTACCAACGCGTTGAGGCTAAACCTGTTTAAAATTCATGACGCAGTTAAAGATAAAAAAGTCAAGAATCCGGTTTCCATAGAATCCAATTCTGGAAATATTGCTGATTTCTCTGAAGCATCATCTGCTGTTTTCTCAAAATCATTCAATGCAGATAAAACTTCAGATGCAGAACAAACGATTAATAACAGCTGCAAGCTTTTGAACGAATGCAGCGATATTAATAACAATACTAACAAAAAGGAGAATAATACCATGGTAAAAGTGACAGTTAATGTAACAGGAATGATGTGCGGACATTGCGAAGCACACGTAAACAAAGCAATCCAGGAAGCATTTGGGGTACAGGATGTTGTATCCTCCCATGATGCCGGAACTACTATTTTCTCAGCACCAGAGAAAGTGGACGAGGACAAAATCCGCCAGGTAATCAAAGACGCTGGCTATGAAGTAACCGGAATTACACAGGAGTAATCCATCCCTCACATTCAACTTGACCAATGCAGAAACCTATTGCAAAGGTCCGTTCAAACAGCCGACAGAAACATTTTTCAGCTTCTGTCGGCTGTTTTTTTACTTCTATCCCCTCTTTTTCTCCAGCTTTTATGTTCTTTTTTTCATATCAGCCCCATTCTTTCTTATATTAATGTTAATTTTTCACGAATCTTCATCCTTGCATTGAAATTCTATAAATTTTTCAGTATAATGATTTCGATACGGGTCTCACAGTGAGACTCCTTTGAGAGCATAATCCGTTGCTGAACAAGCTTTGAACAGCAACTATAGTCTCAACCATTTAAAGGAGGAATTATATTATGGCAACATGGAAAAATCTTGACACACTTGATTCTTTTGGCAAACTGAAAGAGCTTAAGAATCACGTAGACATTGCGGCAGCTCTGTCTGGTGAAGAAGGTGGCAAGCGTGTAGCTGATTATAGTACACCAATGGCAGCTGGTCTTTCTTACAACTATGCAGCCAAAGAAGTAGACGAAACCGTTTTATCCGCACTTGCGAAACTGGCTGACGAGGCACAGCTGATCGACAAATTTCAGGAATTATATAATGGTGCAGTGATCAACACCGGAGAGAACCGTATGGTTCTTCATCACCTTGCACGTAAGCAGCTTGGTAACCCGGTTGTTGTAGATGGTGTAGACAAACGTGAATTCTACGTTGCCCAGCAGAAAAAAGCTGCTGATTTTGCAAATAAGGTTCATGCTGGTGAGATCACCAACGAAGCTGGTGAGAAATTCACCACAGTCGTTCAGATTGGTATCGGCGGAAGTGACCTTGGTCCCCGTGCTCTTTACATTGCACTGGAGAACTGGGCGAAGGCCAATAACACATTCAAGATGGAAGCGAAGTTCATCAGCAACGTTGACCCGGATGATGCAGCTGCAGTACTTGCTTCTGTAGACCTTGCACACTCCTTATTCATCGTTGTATCCAAATCCGGTACAACCCTTGAGACACTGACCAACGAAGCATTTGTAAAGGATGCCCTGACAAAAGCAGGTCTGAATCCTTCCAAACACATGCTTGCCGTTACAAGTGAGACTTCCCCTCTTGCAAAGAGTGAAGATTATCTTACCGCCATCTTCATGGATGACTACATCGGAGGCCGTTACTCTTCTGTTTCCGGCGTAGGCGGAGCAATCCTTTCCCTGGCATTCGGACCGGAAGTATTTGCTCAGCTCCTTGAAGGTGCTGCAGCTGAGGATCAGCTTGCAACAAACCGTGACCTTATGAAGAACCCAGATATGCTGGATGCCCTTATCGGTATCTATGAGAGAAATGTGCAGGGATATCCTTCCACAGCTATTCTTCCATATTCACAGGCATTAAGCCGCTTCCCGGCACACCTTCAGCAGTGTGACATGGAGTCCAATGGTAAAACCGTAAACCGTTTCGGCGAGCCGGTTAACTACGTAACAGGTCCGGTTATCTTCGGAGAGCCAGGAACCAACGGTCAGCATTCCTTCTATCAGTTATTGCATCAGGGCTCTGACATTGTCCCGCTTCAGTTCATCGGCTTTAAGAACAGCCAGCTTGGCGTAGATGTTGACATTGAGAACAGCACCAGCCAGCAGAAGCTCTGCGCTAACGTGGCAGCTCAGATTGTTGCATTTGCCTGCGGTAAAGAGGATGAGAACCTGAACAAGAACTTCAAGGGTAAACGTCCGTCCAGCATTATCATCGGTCAGCAGCTTACCCCTGCTTCCCTTGGTGCATTGCTTGCTCACTTTGAGAACAAGATCATGTTCCAGGGCTTCGTATGGAATCTGAACAGCTTCGACCAGGAAGGCGTTCAGCTTGGTAAAGTTCTTGCGAAACGTGTACTTGCACACAATACAGACGGTGCTCTTAAGGTATTCAGCGATCTTCTGAACATCTGATCTTTCAAACAGGCTCTAAAGCATATTTGAAAAATTTACGGCAGCCCGGGAATTTCCGGGCTGCCGTTTTTTTATGCTACATACTATAAAAACAGACCGCAGAAATCCTGTATTTCCATAATCTTCTGCGATCTGACATTTTAGAGCGTGTTGAAAAAGGCTCTAGAGCGTGTTTGAAAAAGGCTTTCTGCAAGATGTGCGTCACAATTTGTGGGAGATTTTGTCCGGATGAGG
>NZ_JBCOME010000103.1:0-5301 GCF_040924365.1 Ruminococcus sp. 1001136sp1_2201st1_G3_2201SCRN_220225
CTTGTGACAAGCACAAGAAGTAGCGTTTGCTGCGCAAACTTAATTCTCGGGTTTTCTGTGAACTTTGTTCACAAAAAGCACCTCGCGGAACGTTACCATTGAACAGTAACAACTCAATGTAACAACTCAAATGCTTTTTCCTTGCATTTTAAGCCTGAATCATGTATATTCTTTTTAATACATAAAAAAGGAGTGAATATAGTTTGGATTCAAGTGTCCCTATACAGGCGGTCACCATACTGATTCTGGTGCTGTTGTCCGCCTTCTTTTCCTCTGCGGAGACATCCATGACGGCTGCCAACCGCATTCGGATCCATTCCCTGGCTGAACAGGGAAACAAGCGAGCCATTATCCTGGAAAAAATAATTTCCAATTCTGGAAAAATGCTCAGTACAATTTTAATCGGAAACAACATTGTAAACATTGCAGCCTCTTCCCTTGCTACCACTTTTACCATGAAAGTATTTGGAAGCATGTATATCGGCGTGGCTACCGGCGTTATGACATTGCTGGTACTTCTGTTTGGCGAGATCACCCCGAAGACCATTGCCACACTGAAAGCGGATGATCTGGCGCTCACCTATGCCAGACCTATATATGCGCTTATGACAGTACTGACCCCGGTTATTTTCATTGTGGGAAAACTGGCTAACGGCATTCTTTTCCTCCTTCGTGTTGACCCCAATGCGAAGAAAGACACCATCACAGAGCATGAGCTTCGTTCTATGGTAAATGCAGGGCAGGAAAACGGTGTTATTGAGCGGGAAGAAAAGCAGATGATCTATAATGTGTTTGATTTCGGTGATTCTGCTGCCAAAGATGTAATGATTCCCAGAAT
Source organism: Ruminococcus sp. 1001136sp1_2201st1_G3_2201SCRN_220225 (assembly GCF_040924365.1). NCBI lineage: Bacteria > Bacillati > Bacillota > Clostridia > Eubacteriales > Oscillospiraceae > Ruminococcus > Ruminococcus sp. 1001136sp1_2201st1_G3_2201SCRN_220225. Next base: position 839 of record NZ_JBCOME010000103.1, read on the forward strand.
TGACATGACTTTTATTGACGTGAATTCCACTTATCAGGAACTTATGGATATTTTCAAAGAAGATATGCACACCCGTTTTCCTGTTTATGAGGATAACACAGACAATGTGATTGGAATTATCAATATTAAGGATCTTCTTCTCTATCCGGAAAATGAACCGTTTTCTATCCGTAAGATTCTCCGTGAGCCTTATTTCACTTATGAATATAAGCGTACCACAGATCTTATGATGGAAATGAGAAAAGCTTCCGTAAACCTTGCAATTGTTCTCGACGAATACGGCTCCACTGCCGGTCTTGTCACTCTTGAGGATCTTCTGGAGGAAATCGTAGGTGAAATCCGTGATGAATATGACGAAGATGAGGAAGAACCGATCCGTGAGATTCAGCCTGGACGGGAGTATGAAGTTCTTGGTTCTGCCAAACTGGATGATGTCAACGAAGCACTGGGTACCAAACTTGAATCAGAGGACTACGATTCTGTAGGCGGATATATTATTGAACAGCTTGACTGCCTCCCACGCGAGGGCGAATCTGTCACTTTGGAAGACGGCATGCATCTTGTTGTAGATGAACTGGATAAGAACCGTATTGAACTGGTGCATATCTGGCTGCCAGAGCATAAAGAAAATCCAGAAGCTGCTGACGCATAAATGAATCTGTCATACTGCTGATTTTTTCATAATCTGCAAGCCTGCAAATGCCGGTATTTCCGGTAGATTTCAATTGTAAAAATCCGAATGTTTCCAAAACGGATCATTCGGATTTTTCTTATCTCACCGATTTCCCAGCATTAAACAAAACTGCTTGACAATCCTGTCTATTTCGCCGGTAACAGCCTCCACACCAGTTTCTGTTTCTCTCCAGTTCTCCCTGGTAATTCCATCCGGGCAGGCCGGACATACCATAATTACCGTCTCCGGATATAAAAGCTGATAATACATCAGTGATCTTCTGGCATGGTAAGTTTTGCAGCACAGAATCGCTTTTTTCACCTGAATTTTGTGAAGGTCTGTCACCTGCCTGGAAAAAATTGCATTTTCATAGGTAAAGGTAGCCTGATTCTCCATCAGAATAGCCTCTTCCGGAACTCCGTTTTTCAAAAGTACATTTTTCAGGAATTCCCATTCCGTCTCATAATCTCCGCCATATATTTCTTTTTTTGACTGCACACCTGCAAATTTGCCAAGTGTAATACTGTATCTTCCGCTTGGCAAAATATAGGGGGCATATCCTTCTCTATATAAAGAAGCTGCTTTTTCTGCCATATCCGGGAAACCATTTCCCGGCACGAAAATGATATCTGCTTTTTCCGGCTGGCTCTCGGCAAAAACAAACTCCTCCACATTTTTCATAAATTCATTATAATTCACGCTTTTGTTCCTTCTTTCTGCCAGAGGACTTTCCCCTGCACTTATGATTTTCCATTATAACTTTTTTTCCTGCTTTTTTCTACTTTCTTTTCACTTCGTCACAATCAACGTACAGTACCCATCCTCCCGCAATTTCTGTTCCATACGGATAGCATTATCCAGCTGTAAAAATGCACCTACCTGAACCTTATAAAGTTCTCCATCCTGCAAAATATATGCCGGATAACCTTTTTCCTGAAGCAAGTAAAGCATTCGATCCGCATTTTCCCGTTTGCGAAAAGCTCCAGTCTGTACACGGTAATACAAAGGTTCTTCACCCTGCTGCTGATCCAGAGTTCCAAGAATCGCCCCGGCAATAGCCTGCGCGATCTCAGCATTTTTTTCATCATAAAGCTGATTATCTTTGTCAGAATTTAAAAATCCAGTTTCAATAAGCAACGCCGGCATTTTTGTTTTTCGCAGCACAACAAGGCCCGGTCTTGCCTGGACTCCAATTTCACGGAATCCCAATTCGCCCAGAGCACCTACAATATTCTGTGCCATTTCATACTTAATTCCGTTTTTATCATAAACCAGCACTTCTACACCATTATACTGATTCACCTCAGGGCTGCTGTTCCTGTGAAAAGAGATAAAAAAATCCACTTTTGCCTCATTTGCCAGCCTTGCCCGCTCAAAAGGAGAAATGTAATCATCTGTAGTTCTTGTATATAAAACATCAACTCCGTTTTCAGACAGAATTCTTCCAACCTCCATAGCCAGAGCAAAATTGTCATCTTTCTCTCTGCGCCCTTTATATACCGCTCCCGGGTCGTTGCCGCCATGTGCTGATTGTAGTTTACGCAAATTGTGATATGTATTCCCCAGTATATATGGGGAGTTAGAAATGTATTGAGATTAGATAGCCTTTTTCTCCAAGTCCTCACAGTAAACGCTTGAAAATAAATGTTCCAGCTCATTTCCGAAGTTGTATGAGATTTTAAGTTTGCGGTTTTCATAAACTGTTATCTGGTCTATCATTTCCACAATAATATCTCTGTCTAATTCTTCAATGTCTTTCAGTTCCAACAACCGCCTTAACCACGGTGTTTCAAAAACATCTTCTGTTACACTTTCCTTTTTCTTTTCTTCCAGCGTTTCAATCTGTTTGGAGTAAAGCATTTCTTTTTGTTGATAGTCCTCTCGATAAGAAAGAAATTCTTCTTTAGAAATCAGTTCGTCTTTGTAATCTTCATAAATTGACTTTTTCAACTTCTTCACTCTTTCAAGCTCTGCTTTTAACTTTGTCAATTCTATGTCTGTTGATTTTCTAATTTTTGTTGCTGTGAAAGATTGTGATTTTACAAGTTCCTGCAAGTTCTCTACATTGCGGATAATCTGCTTTAAATCTCCCAGCACAATATCATTCAATACTTGAAACGGGAGCGTGTGCGGAGTGCAATAATCTTTTCCACTTCTTTTGTAAGTTCCACAATAGAATGAATAGGACTTACTTCCGTCAGCACGTCGCCAGAAATTTTTCATCATTGCCCGACCACAATCGCCACACTTGATAAAACCTGCAAAGATATTTTTATTTGTTTCTAAATCAATATCCCTATGTTTTTTCGTCAGCAGTTTTTGTACCTTATCCCACAGTTGACGGTCTATAATCGGTTCATGTGTATTTTCAACCCTTATCCAGTTTTCTTTCTCAACTGGACGCTGTTTGCTTCTCATACGTTGATGTTTCTTTCCTTGTACCATATTTCCAATATAAAGCTCATTTTGTAACATCACTTTAATCGTGGAATACGTCCAATAAGAAGTTTTCTCTAAACGGTTGCAATTTTTGTAATTTTCGCCGTTGAGCTTTTTATATTCCGACGGACAAAGGATACCCTCTGCATTTAGTATTTTGGCAATGCTTTGTTTTCCTATTCCTTGTGCATACATAGTAAATACTCTTTTTACAACTTCGGACGCATATTCATCAATCACAAGTTTATTTTTATTTGCAGGAGATTTCTTATAACCATAACTTGTAAAAGCTCCGATAAATTCTCCTGCTTTCTGCTTTGATTTTACAGTCGCTTGAATTTTATTAGAAATATCTCTGGCATACTGTTCGTTGAATATATTTTTAATAGGAAGTAACATATCGTATGCCTGCTTCATACTATCAATATTATCTGTTACAGAAATAAAACGAACATTAAGCTCTGGAAATATTCTTTCCAAATATCGCCCCGTATCAATGTAATCTCGTCCAAAACGGGAAAGGTCTTTTACAACAACACAATTTACCTTGTTATCTTCAATGTCAGCAATCATTCTATGAAAGTCTGGTCTATTAAAATTCGTTCCCGTAAAACCGTCATCAATATAAACATCATATAAGATAAAGTCATCATGCTTATTCACATATTCTGTTAAAAGTTTTCTCTGATTTCCTACACTATCGCTTTCTTCCTTATCTCCGTCCTCTCGTGATAATCTGATATAAATAGCTACGTTAAATAAGTTTGAACCTTTTTGATAAATCATTTTTCCACCTATTCAACTGCCGTACCTATGATAATATTATACCATAAAGTACGGCTTCTTTCCATTGTTTTCAAGGGTTTTACCCTCTTGATAGTCCTTTTTTTACATGAGATTTCACGATACGGACAAGCAATTCCTCTACGGAAAATTTACCTAAAAATTCCCGTTCTACGATATATTGTGCAGGTTCTTTTTTAGCCAAGTTATCAGCCCCCTTAGTCAGCTATCTATTCTCAACATACGCACATAGGCTTATCCAATATGCGTATTTTTCACAATGTTACAGAAGCAGACAGACGGCTTTGGAAAGCTCCGTTAGTATCTCAACTATTCCCATTCTTGTGGGCAGAACCGCACCATGCGGACGTATCATTATTCTGTGAGGATAGGTCGTGGCAAAACGACTTTTCCAACAGTCGCTCTCGGATCACTGCGTGGGTCGCTCGCTTTCTTTTGAAAAGGTCGTGGCGTACAGTCCCCGTGGCTCACTATCTCACAAACGTATCTGTCTGCTTTATTCAGTTGTCAAAGAGCTGTGGCGAAAGCGTGTTGCTTTCATGTAAAA
>NZ_JBCOME010000104.1:0-5291 GCF_040924365.1 Ruminococcus sp. 1001136sp1_2201st1_G3_2201SCRN_220225
GCCAAGAAAAAAGGAGTAAAAACCGGAATGGCATTATGGCAGGCGAAACAGGTTTGCCCGGAAATTATTTTTGTACCACCACGGATGGATTTATATTTGCGATTTTCTCAAATGGCAAGGGAAATCTATTCAGAGTATACAGATAAAATTGAGCCATGCAATATAGAGAAGAACAAATTTCATCTCAGTTTGATGTGAGCGAGACGATGGGAGATTATCGTGTATTCGGGAAAATTGCATTTAATGTATTAAGTGACATAAAAGGGAAGGATTATGTTTTAGACTCGGATTTTGACAAATTCAGAAATTGGCTTATGGGAGATGAAGATAAAGATTACGCCGGATTCCTTCCAGAATTTGAATCAAAACCGATGGCAGTTTTTCTTTTTCGGCAAGTATTCAAGAAGTCATTAAGTCGTGAGTATAATCGAAGTGGTAGAAAAGTTATCTCTTATATCGGTTGTAACTTTTTTATGAACTCTATTGACAAGAAAACTTGGTATGTGTATAATTAAAATGTGCAAAGAAAACTTGGCATGGAGGTGTTTTTATGAAAAAGGACGAAATCTTAAATGCAAGCAGAAAAGAACATCGCAATAAGGACTTGGCTGAAATGGAAGTGGTATATCAAGCCGGAAGTCACGCAAGCAGAGTTGGTGCTTTAGTGTGTTGTTTGCTTTCGCTGTTATCTTCTGTGCTTGCTCATACTATGATTTACAGTCCGTGGGTTATATACTTCAGCATTATTGCAACACAATGGTTAGTTCGTTTTATCAAAATGAAGCGAAAGAGCGATTTGGTCTTGACTGTTCTGTTTTTTGTGCTTTCCATTTTGGCATTTGTTGGATTTGTTAGCCACCTTTTAGAGGTGAGAATATGAAAGAACAATTACAACTGAAAAATCACTTAAAGGAAGTTCGCACAGAAGCAAATCTTTCTCAAGCTCAGCTTGCAGAAATGGTAGGGGTATCAAGAAATACCATTAGTTCTATTGAAACAGGACAGTTTAATCCAACTGCAAAATTGGCTCTAATTCTTTGTATTGCATTGGACAAAAAATTTGAGGAACTATTCTATTTTTAGGAGGTCATTATGGAAAATATTATAATGTTGATTTTGGGAGTGTTCATATCTGTTGTGGGAATTGTAAATATCAAAGGCAATATCAGCACAATTCACTCTTATAACAGGCGAAAAGTAAAGGAAGAAGATATACCAAAGTATGGAAAAACAGTCGGCACAGGAACGCTGATTATAGGAATATCTCTTGTATTAGGTTTTATTATTTCGTTTTGGAGTAAAATAATTATAGATTATATCATTCTTCCAGCAGTTATTGTCGGATTAGGCTTTATATTGTATGGACAGTTCAAATACAATAAAGGAATTTTTTGAGAATCAGGGAGGTATAAAGATGGAATTGAACACAATATCAGGTCTGGCGATAGCGGGAGTTATCTGCTCCGTTGTCCTCTCGATGGGGGTACCGATTGCTTTGTTCATTGCAGGAAGGGTGAAGCTTAAGGCAAGGATTTCCTCGTTCTTTATCGGAGCAGGAACCTATCTGCTGTTTGCCATGCTGTTGGAGCAGCTGCTGCATGTTCTTGTCATTCAGTTCTGCGGACTGAACGCACAGAGCAGGCCATGGCTTTACTATGTGTACGCGGCTTTGGCTGCAGCGGTTTTTGAAGAGACTGGAAGACTGATTGCCATGAAGTTCTGGATGAAGAAATGGCTGGATTTTCCAAATGCACTGATGTATGGAATCGGGCATGGCGGTGTGGAGGCCATTCTGATCGGAGGACTCTCCGGAATCAGCAATCTTGTGTCCATGCTGATGATCAACAGCGGAGCCATGCAGAATACGCTGGCGGCACTTCCTGCTGAGTCTGCAAACCAGACCGTGTCACAGCTGTCGGCCCTATGGACAACACCGGCACCACTCTTTTTTGTAAGCGGAATCGAAAGAATCAGTGCCATCACTCTACATATTGGGTTGTCACTGCTGATCTACCGGGCGGTAAAGGCAGGCAAATGCAGGACAGCGGCTTTTACAGCGGTTCTTGCATATGGGATTCATTTTATCGTGGACTTCTTTGCCGTGGCAGGTCCGGCGCTTCTTCCCATCTATGTGATTGAAATTGGTGTCTTTGTGATGGCAGCCGGAACTCTTGTTATGGCGTTGAAGATGGGAAGGATGGAAGAACTGTGAATTCCAGTTTTCTGCTATCATAAAACAGAATATATCTGATAGAACGCACCGTAGAAATACGGTGTTTTTTGTTACCCCAAACCCACAATTTCATACACAACCACAGGTTAGTACAAACACCTTGCGATTTTTTGAAAGGCTTAGAAAGGAAATTTTCCCTGATTTTCGCCCCGAGAAATGACACAAATAAGGCTTAATGTATCTTTCCTGTGGTTTTTATTTTCGGCAGGAAAGGAGGATTGCTTGCTATGCCGAGAATGAGCAAGAAGCGGAAACAAGAGTGGGCGTTGTTTCTGAATGAAAGAAATCGCATTACCTACAACGGACTTTGCAGAAAATGCAGTAGTGAATGTAAGCAGAGTTTTCGCTGTGTTGTGGTGCATTGCCCAAAATATTTATCGAAAAGGAGAACAAAGAACTATGAAAATGATTGAAAATGAAATGAATGTAACTGTACATCTTGAAATTATCAAGGCAAGCGAAATTGAGCCGAAAGAAGTGAAATGGCTGTGGTATCCGTATATTCCGTTTGACAAGGTTACTCTGTTGCAGGGCGATCCCGGCAATGGGAAAAGCAAGTTAATGTTATCAATCGCCGCCCTGCTCTCAAATGGAGAACCACTTCCATTTACTGATGAAGAAGAAACCGAGCCTATGACTAATGTATAATTGAATTATAAGTTGTAGAATCTCTACTGTAGTTACTTGCACATATTTATTCCAATGGGAGGGAATTTTGATTACGGGAGAAAATTTATTAGAAGAATTGACATTGGAGCAAAGGCAAAAATTACTGACATTGCCAGCCGAACTGAAACATTTCACTTAGACTCAATGGGCTGCAATATATGGGATCGAGCCTATGACACAAACACTTTTCGACAGTATTCAGTTGGAACGCTTGAAAGCATGAGAGGAACTGGAATCTGCTGCCCTGGATACATTTCTGAAATATCCAGAGTTTGCCCTTAATTACAGCAGTCGGCTCGAAAATGCCTTAAGCACTTCAAATACTATCTCTTCTGACGATACAGAAGAAAATTTTAAGAAATTATATGAAAAAATGCGGCATTCTACATATGAGAAATTTCAATATGATATAGGCGCATAAGCTAAGAAAAATCAGGAATATTAAAATTCTGACTTTCTTGTAAACAATTATGTCACATACGACATTATCTCAAATAAAAAACAGGGAACCCTCTTATCATCAAATTTTAGGATATACCTAGATAATAAAAGAGTTCCCTTTATTATGATTTATCTATTATTACTCATTCAGCTCTTCAAAGAAATCATTAAACTCACACTCAAAGATTTCTTTCATGGCCACCAGTTCGCTTACTTTAATATTCATCCGATTTGTTTCCAGCTTCGCATAGGTACTTTTGGAGATCTGGATCCCCTTGAGATTCATTTTAGCAATCACCTGATCCTGTGTAAGCTTTCGGCTATACCGTATTTTCTGTATGTTCCCGCCAATGTTCATATCCGGTCTGAGTTTCTGCATGATATTCCCTACCTTCACCAATAATTCGTTATTAAGAAACTTTTGTATTGATAATAGCCGAGAAACTTCATATAATGTTTCGTGATAAAGAAATATTTCATGTAAAAAATCACAAAGGAGAAAATGAATCAATGCAAGAACAAACAAGAACCCCCGTCTTCCAAAACAGTGACGGCACCTGGGGACACCTTACCAAAACCATAAATCCGCTTATCTGCACCATTGAATATGGCAGCAGTACCAGATTTTCCTCAAAAGAAGAAGCCGAAAAAAGTTATCAGAAATCCATGGATTCCTACCAGGATCTTCTTTCCATGCTAAAGAAGACCCGCAATGTTCCTTTTACCTTTTCAGAATACCTGGATTACTGGATCAAAGAAATCCAGGCCTTAAGACGTATAACCATCGCTAGGTCAAATGAAAAGAATGTTAAAGATCGTAGGAATCATTTTTTCTGATCATTGTGCTTATCGTAGCAACATTATTGATTTGGTTTTCTCAAAGCCGGCGGTAGTAGACGATTATATAAAGTTCAGACAAGCGGTGAGATTGAAACAAAGTATCCTGCTGTGTTAAAACATCTTGCTTCATGGGGATTTATTGTTATGGCAACCGAAGAAGAAAATTCGTGGAATGGGTTTTCTTCTGAGATGTGTTTGAGAACGATTATCAAGTTTAATGAGACAGAGACTATTGAAGGATGGGAATCGAATCCATTTTACGGTCGTGTTAATATTGATAACATTGGTGTTTCTGGACACTCTCAAGGCGGTGTAGGTGTTATCAATGCGGCAACAGAGAATAAGCATGGATAATATGATTAAGGCGATTTTCTCTGCAAGTCCAACGAATATGACGATGGCACAGGCTTTGCAGTGGGATTATAATCCAAGCCTAATTTCTATCCCTGTGTTTTTTGTATCAAGTATGGGCAATGGCGATGAAAATCTTGTTGTATCCGGCACTCAGCTTCAAGAAATATTTGATGCTGTTCCCGATACTGTTACGAAAGTGATGGCTCGAAGAACAGATGCAGAGCACGGCGATATGCTCAGCGTTGCCGATGGATATATGACAGCATGGCGGGAGTGTCATTTTCATTTGCTTTTTCTCTATCTTTCCCTATAGCATCCCATGCATACTAAGAAGAGTGCTCATTGTTTCTGCTGATTCGCACATACCACGTTTCAGCCATTCTTCAATCCAGCCGAGGATACCGTTGGCAACAAAGACAACGGTGTAGGCGGTCATATTATCCATTGTTTCAGAAGGTCCCCAAAGGGTAAGATAGCTTTCTTTGAATAAATGGAATAATCCACGCATCTGGATTAACATCATCATATCACCATGTTGTTTTAGATGCATAAAAAGATGCCCGAATAATTCTGCATTCGAGTCAGAGTTTTTTTGTTTCCATTCATTATCCCATTCGGATAGCAGCTGATAGAGATATTTTTTTATAATATCTTCTTTGTCAGCATAGTTCCTATAGAATGATATGATACCTCTAAAGTAGACAGATTAAATATAAAAATCTGTTACTTTGGAGGTATTTTTCATGCCAAAATC
>NZ_JBCOME010000105.1:0-4914 GCF_040924365.1 Ruminococcus sp. 1001136sp1_2201st1_G3_2201SCRN_220225
GTGTTAAAAATGCCGGCAGTGGGACTTGAACCCACACGTAGTTGCCTACAACAGATTTTGAGTCTGCCTCGTCTGCCATTCCGACATGCCGGCGGTTGAACAATTGATATAATAGCACATTATAAAAATAAAGTAAAGATAAAATTATGAAAAGTTTATAAATTTTCGAGGCAGAATATTGATATTCATACATGGAAATGCTAAAGTATTTAACAGTTGACAGAAAATGGAGGAAATGCCAATGAATATTGACCATAAAAAACCAGAGAACCGGCCATTGTACATTTTTGCACTGATAGCGGTTGTGGTGATCCTTTTCCTGAACATATTTGCCATTCCAGCCATGCAGGAACGCTCTGTAGAGAAAACCGACTACAGTACATTCCTCAGCAATGTAGAGCGTGGAAATGTATCTAAGGCAGAGGTGCAGGACGATTATATCTATTATATAGTGAGAAAGAACGGCGAGGACGTGGTGTGCAAGACTGTACGCATGGATGATCCGGACCTTGTAAGCCGCCTTTATGAAGCCGGAACCAGTATGGAAGCAGTGGAGCCTCAGAAGCAGTCCATCTTACTCAGTCTGGTGATCGGATATGTGATCCCAATCGTAATCTTTGTTTTCCTTGGAAGATGGCTGAGTAAGAAGATGATGAGCTCTATGGGCGGTGGTCCTGGCGGAGCAATGTCCTTTGGAAAAAGCAATGCCAAAGTATATGTGAAGTCTTCTACAGGAATTAAATTTACAGATGTGGCAGGTGAGGACGAGGCGAAAGAGCTTCTTACGGAAATTGTAGATTATCTTCATAATCCGCAGAAATACACGGAGATTGGAGCATCCATGCCCAAAGGCGCCCTTCTTGTAGGCCCTCCAGGTACAGGTAAGACATTGCTTGCCAAGGCAGTTGCAGGAGAAGCAGAAGTACCGTTTTTCTCTATTTCCGGTTCAGAATTTGTGGAAATGTTTGTGGGCATGGGTGCTGCCAAGGTTCGTGATCTGTTTAAACAGGCAAATGAGAAGGCACCTTGTATTGTATTTATTGATGAGATCGATACCATTGGTAAGAAACGTGACAGCGGAAGCTTCACAGGTGGAAACGATGAACGTGAGCAGACATTAAACCAGCTGCTTACAGAGATGGATGGATTTGACGGCTCCAAGGGAGTTGTAATCCTGGCTGCTACCAACCGTCCAGATTCCCTGGATCCGGCCCTCCTGCGTCCGGGGCGTTTTGACAGACGTATTCCGGTAGAACTTCCGGATCTGAAAGGACGTGAGGAAATCCTGAAAGTCCATGCCAGAAAGATCAAAATCGCAGACAGTGTCCGTTTCGATGAAATTGCCAAGGCAGCAGCCGGCGCTTCCGGTGCAGAGCTTGCCAATATTGTAAATGAGGCGGCTCTTCGTGCTGTCCGTGATGGCAGGAAGTTTGCTACGCAAGCTGATTTTGAGGAGAGTATAGAGGTTGTTATCGCTGGTTACCAGAAGAAAAACCGGGTGCTTTCCAATAAGGAGAAGCTGATCGTATCCTATCATGAGGTGGGACATGCACTTGTGGCGGCGAAACAGACGGATTCTGCTCCGGTTCATAAGATTACCATTATTCCCCGTACCTCAGGCGCTCTTGGATACACCATGCAGGTGGATGAGCAGGAGCACTTCCTGATGTCAAAGGAAGAACTGGAGAATAAGATTGCTACATTTACTGGGGGCCGTGCTGCTGAAGAACTGATTTTCCACAGTGTTACAACTGGCGCGTCGAATGATATCGAGCAGGCTACCAAGATTGCCAGAGGCATGATTTCACGCTATGGCATGAGCGATGAGTTCGATATGGTTGCGATGGAAAGTATGAGCAATCAGTATCTGGGTGGTGATTCAAGTCTTAGCTGCTCCTTTGAGACACAGACGCTTCTGGACAAAAAGGTAGTAGAGCTGGTACGAAGACAGCATGAGAAGGCCTATAAGATTCTTGAGGATAATATTGAGAAGCTTCATGAACTTGCAAAATATCTGTATGAGCATGAAACAATCACAGGCGAGGAATTTATGAAGATTTTAAATGATCCGCCGAAGTCTCTTACAGCCAGTGCAGAGTAAAAAGAGCATTTTTGTAATATTTGACCGGACTTTGCGGCAATAAAAAGAACCGCATTGCCGGATATATAAAATAAGGGACAGCAGAAAAAGATCAGATGCCCTTTAAACAGATTTTGGTTATTTCCCTTGTCTGCTTAAAGAGTATCCGGTCAAACATCTGCTGTCTCTTGTGTTTTGGGGAAGATTCGGATATAATAACAAATATGGGCTGCAAAAGGGAGGAGTGTTTCCATGAATTGTCAGACAGCAGAGAGTATGGTAAACCGATACATTGAGCATGATTTATCTGTAGATGAACTGGAGGATTTTCTGGAACATGTGGAAAATTGTCCGTCCTGTTACGACGAGCTGGAAACTTATTTTATTGTTCATGCTGCCATGCAGCAGCTGGATGAGGAGAGCAGAGATTCCACATTGGATCTCCGGGAGCTTCTGGAAGAAGATATTCGTAGATCCAAGCATTATATACTGAAGATGAGATTCCGCCGCGCGCTGAGTGGAATGGGATTCTGCGCGTTGATTGCCGGACTGGGTGGATTTTTGATTTATATTATTATGCAGGTATTATAGGAAACACGGTACAGGAGGCTTATATGTGTGAGAAAATTTTACTGATAGATGGTCACAGTATTTTAAACAGGGCATTTTACGGACTTCCGGATCTGACTAATTCAGAAGGTCTGCATACAGGTGCTGTCTATGGCTTTTTAAATATCCTGTTTAAAGTGCTGGGAGAAGAGAAACCGGAATATCTGGCAGTGGCATTTGACAGAAGTGAGCCGACTTTTCGCCATGCGAAATACCCAGAATACAAAGGTACACGTAAGCCCATGCCTCAGGAACTAAAGGAACAGATTCCGCTCTTGAAAGAGATGCTTGAAAAGATGGAAATCGCCACAGTTTCCCTTGCAGGCTTTGAAGCAGACGATATTCTTGGTACGCTGGCGAAAAAAGGTGAAGAAAAAGGTATGGATGTAATCATTCTTTCCGGTGACCGTGATCTTTTACAGCTGGCGACTAAAAAAACCATGATCCGTCTGCCAAGGACTGCAAAAGGGCAAACTGTTATAGAAGACTATAAGGAAGACCAGGTGCAGGAGCGGTATCTGGTTACTCCTGCCCAGGTTATAGAATTAAAGGCTCTTATGGGTGATGCTGCCGACAATATTCCTGGAATTCCAGGTGTCGGAGAGAAGACAGCCACCAGGCTGCTTGCAGAATATGGCTCCATAGAAAATGCTTTTTCCCATGTGGAAGAGATTTCACAAAAGCGGGCCAGAGAATCTTTGAGGGAAAATTACCAGATGGCCCAGTTGAGTAAGGAGCTTGCAACTATTTGTACAAACAGCCCCATAGAATTTGAACAGGAGAAATTCCAGTTAGGAAATATTTTTACAAAGGAAGCCTACGAGCTATGCAGAAAATTGGATTTCCGGAATTTTTTGATGAAATTTGATCCGGCTGAAGTGAATGAAAATACAATAGAACAGGATTTTTTCATCTGCAATGATCTGGAGGGCTGTGAGGCACTTTTTGAAAAAGCGGGACAGGCAGAAGCTGTGGGAATAGCGCTTCTCTGGGATAAAGAAGGTGTCTATGGAGCTGGTCTGGCATTAGGGGAAGATGAAATGTATTATGTTCCTGTGGAGGGAATGGTAACAGCAGCTTATTTAAGTGATAAGATCGGCAGGCTGGGGAAGTCTACCACAGTTTGTTCCATGGACGTAAAAACCATGCTCAAGCGTGCTGATCTAACACCCGATGCAAACGTATTTGACTGTGGCATTGCAGCTTATCTTCTGAATCCTTTGAAAAGTACTTATACTTATGAAGAGCTTGCAAAAGATTATCTGGATGGGAAGCTCCTTCCGGGAAAAGAAGAGCTTCTGGGAAAAATATCCCTGAAAAAGGCCTGGGAGGAGGATATGCCGGAACTGGAACATCTGGCATGCTATATGGCGTATACCGCTTTTGCCACCAGAGCCCCCTTGAAAGCGAAGCTTCAGGAAACAGGTATGTGGAAGGTATACACAGAGATTGAACTTCCTCTTGTATTTACGTTAGATTCCATGGAAAAATGGGGAATCGAAGTAAAAGGAGAAGAATTGAAAAATTATGGTGAAAAGCTGACTGTCCGCATTCATGAACTGGAAAAGCTGATCTGGCAGCAGGCAGGAGAAGAATTTAATATCAATTCTCCGAAACAGCTTGGTGTGATCCTTTTTGAAAAAATGGCTATTCCGGGAGGAAAGAAAACGAAGACCGGCTACTCCACATCCGCAGATATATTAGAGAAACTGGCATCAGAGAATCCAATCGTAAATGATATTTTGGAATATCGTCAGCTTACAAAGCTGAAATCCACTTATGCAGACGGTCTTGGAGCCGTAATCGAGAAGGATGGAAGAATCCATTCCACTTTTAACCAGACCATAACTGCCACTGGCAGAATCAGCAGTACAGAGCCAAACCTTCAGAATATTCCAGTCCGAATGGAGCTTGGAAGACTGATCCGCAAAGTATTTGTACCGGAAGCTGGATTTGTATTCTTGGATGCTGATTACTCACAGATTGAGCTGCGTGTTCTGGCTCACATGTCCGGGGATGAAAAGCTGATCAAGGCTTACAGGGAGGCGGAAGATATTCATCGACTGACAGCGTCTCAGGTCTTTCATATTCCGCTTGAGGAGGTCACTCCTCTGCAAAGACGAAATGCCAAGGCGGTAAACTTTGGCATTGTATATGGCATCAGCTCTTTTGGTCTTAGCCAGGATCTTAGTATTACAAGAAAAGAGGCTGCCGCTTATATCCAG
>NZ_JBCOME010000106.1:0-4986 GCF_040924365.1 Ruminococcus sp. 1001136sp1_2201st1_G3_2201SCRN_220225
GTAGCGGGCTACGGCAACCGAATTCGGGTGAAATATACCGCAAAGTGGGGCGTGCAGATTGCGGGAATGATTTTTCACACACGCTCTACCCCAGATCAGTCACTGCTATTGCCTTGGACTTTCAAAATAATAGAAACTTCAGGAGGTACCTTATGATCCCAATTACCGGTCACACACAGCTTACCGCACTTCTTGGAAGTCCGGTGGCACACAGTATTTCACCACTTATGCACAATGAAGCATTCCATCTTCTTGATCTTGATTACACTTATCTTTGCTTCAATGTAAACGAGGAAAATCTGGAAACTGCTGTCATGGGACTGAAAACTTGCGGAATTCGTGGCTTTAACCTTACCATGCCAAACAAAAACAAGATCGTGGAGCTTCTGGACGAGCTTTCCCCTGCTGCCCGACTGATCGGCGCTGTGAACACCGTAGTCAATGACAATGGACGCCTTACCGGCTATAACACTGACGGTGTAGGATACATGCAGGCTGTCAGAGATGCAGGATATGATGTGATCGGAAAAACCATCACCATCATGGGAGCCGGTGGTGCAGCTACTGCCATCTGTGCACAGGCTGCCCTTGACGGGGTAAAAAAAATCCATATTTTTGCCCGTGAGACCAGTCGTTTCTGGAACCGCACACAGAAGCTGGTGGAAAATATCAACGCCACTCTTCCCTGCCAGGCCATTCTTCACGAAAACAAGGATAAAGAAGAACTGGCACAGGCTATCTCCGAGAGTGCGCTTCTTCTCAATGCCACCTCAGTGGGGATGGCTCCTGATACAGAAGGGTCCATTATTGAAGATACCAGTCTTTATCATCCGGATCTGATCGTGTCAGATGTGATCTACAATCCCCGTGAGACACGATTCTTGCGCGAAGCAAGAGAGGCTGGCTGCCGCACCTTCAACGGTATGTATATGCTGCTTTACCAGGGGGCTGAAGCGTTCCGTCTGTGGACAGGAAAAGAAATGCCAGTGGAGGAAATTAAGGCGAAATACTTTTCCGAATAATGCATTCATCTGCTATAATTCACAAGATTATATATTTTTTCACCTAATCCAGCTATATTTTATAACAATGTTAATATTTTCAAGAAAGGCGCCGCATCTCACAGCAGCGCCTTTCTTTTATATGGAAATCACGTTCCTATTTATTCACTTAAAACTTTTCGGAAAATCCGGCTTATTTCTGCTCTTCCTGAACCTCTACCTTACGGTTCTCTCTGCTCTTGATCTCAGCTTTGATAGAAGTAATGAACTCTCCAAGATCCTTCGCACCTTCATCTCCCAGGAAACGGCTTCTTACAGAAACTTTGCCCTCTTCCTCTTCTTTGGCACCAACAACCAGCATATAAGGAATCTTCTGAAGTCTTGCCTCACGGATCTTGTAACCGATTTTCTCAGCACGGGTATCAATTTCGACACGAATACCAGCCTCTTTCAGCTCGTTTACAACCTTTTCTGCATAATCCATATATTTATCAGAAATCGGAAGCACCTTCACCTGTACAGGAGCAAGCCATGTTGGGAATGCACCTGCAAAATGCTCGATCAAAATACCGATAAAACGCTCGATGGATCCAAAAGCAACACGGTGGATCATGATCGGACGATGTTTCTCGCCGTCAGCACCAACATATTCACAATTAAAACGGAGCGGAAGCTGGAAATCAAGCTGGATAGTACCACACTGCCAGGTTCTTCCGATGGAGTCCTCAAGATGGAAGTCAATCTTCGGTCCGTAGAACGCTCCGTCTCCCTCATTTACTACATAATTAAGCCCGAGGTCGTCAAGAGCTCCGCGAAGAGCGTCTGTAGCCATCTCCCAGTCCTCATCACTTCCCATGGAATCTTCCGGACGTGTGGAAAGCTCTACGTGATATTTGAAACCAAACAGCTGATATACCTCGTCAATCAGTTTTGCAACCCCTTTAATCTCCTCACGGATCTGCTCCGGCATCATAAAGATATGGGCATCATCCTGTGTAAAGCAGCGTACACGCATAAGTCCGTGAAGCTGTCCGGATTTTTCATGACGATGTACCAGACCAAGCTCACCCATACGAAGCGGCAGATCACGGTAAGAACGTGGTTCTGACTGGTATACAAGAATACCTCCCGGACAGTTCATTGGCTTGATTGCAAAATCCTGATCGTCAATTACAGTTGTATACATATTTTCTTTGTAATGATCCCAGTGTCCGGATGTCTCCCAAAGATGACGTGCCAGCATGATCGGTGTGGAAATCTCAACATATCCTGCTTTCTGATGGATTTCTCTCCAGTAATCAAGAAGAGTATTCTTCAGAACCATTCCCTTAGGAAGGAAGAACGGGAATCCAGGACCTTCGTCGCTCATCATGAACAGACCAAGCTCTTTACCAAGCTTTCTGTGGTCACGTTTCTTCGCCTCTTCCATACGGGTAATATATTCTTCCAGATCTGCTTTCTTCGTGAAAGAAGTTCCGTAGATTCTGGTAAGCATTTTATTCTTCTCACTTCCTCTCCAGTAAGCACCTGCAATGCTGGTAAGCTTGAATGCTTTTACCGGTTTGGTTGTCATAAGGTGAGGTCCTGCACAAAGGTCAACAAACTCACCCTGCTGATAAAAGCTGATCTCAGCATCTTCTGGAAGATCTTCGATAAGCTCCACTTTATATGGCTCATTTTTCTCTTTGAAGAATGCGATCGCTTCTTCTCTGGATTTGGTAAAACGGGTAATCGGAAGTGCTTCCTTTACCACTTTCTTCATCTCAACTTCGATCTTTGCAAGATCCTCTGTAGTGATCGGGTTCTCGCTGTCAATATCATAATAAAATCCGTCTGCAATAGATGGTCCGATTGCAAGCTTTACATCCGGGTACAGTCTCTTGATTGCCTGTGCCATAATGTGGGATGTGGTGTGACGGAAAGCGCCTTTTCCACCCTCATCCTCAAATGTCAGAATGCTTAACTCGCAGTCCTTGTCAACTACATGTCTAAGGTCAACAACTTCTCCGTCAACCTCTCCTGCACATGCAACTCTTGCAAGGCCTTCGCTGATATCAGCCGCAATGTCGATAACGGATTTTGCTTCTGCGTATTCTTTTTTAGAACCGTCTTTTAATGTGATAATCATGATTCGTGTCTCCTTTTCTTTTTCTGAAACTGTATCCGGCAGGAAACTGTCTGATACGAAAAACGTATGGTAACGTTTGACTGAGCACTGAAAACCAAACATTTTCTGTACTCCCATGCAGGGACGAGACGAGCTGCAGTCTCCAAGGTCACACACAAACGTGGACTTTAACTCATTGCTCGTGAAAAACAAAAGTCCCTTACAATGCTCTCACACTGTAAGGGACGAATATACTCGCGGTTCCACCCTGCTTGCCATAGCATACGTATCTGTAAACCAGGCCACTTATTTGATGGTAACGGAATCACCGGACCGGATTAGGGCCACTCGGAGGTAGTTTTCAACTGTTTCCTGATAAGGCATTTCCAGCCGCCTGCCTCTCTCTGAAACATTCCACAGTTTACTCTTCTCGTCAACGTGTTTTCTTATCACTGTGTCCCATTATAGCCTTGGGTTTTGGGTTTGTCAATAATCTGCAAAATAAAGATGATAAAAAATTAGATATTTCCCCGAAGTTTTTCTTTTACAAGTGCTGCTACTTCCCGCACCACATAATGCACCTGCATAATAGGATCTGATACCGCCGCAATTCCATAAGGATGTTTATATCCCAGCTTTTCCGCCAATTTTACTGCCCGGTACACGTGAAAATTATTTGACAATATTCCCGTATTTTTCTTACTGCACCCGGTAAGCTCATCGGAAAATTTCAGATTTTCTTTCGTGCTTGTAGACTTCTCTTCCAACACCAGCAGCTCCTGTGAAATACCATGCGCTGTCAGATAATTCTCCATACATTTTGCTTCCGTAATATCCTCCCCAAAGCCCTGTCCGCCGGAAAGGATCAGCGTGGTATCTTCATTCTCCCTGGCATATTTCAGTGCCGCCTTCAGACGAAGCTCCAAAGCCTTGGATGGTACATCTCCTTTTACATGGGCACCTAACACAACTACATAATCCAGGTTCTTTTTCCCGGAAGACTTCATTCCGGAAATTACACGGCTGCAGATAAATCCAAAACAGACAATTCCGATCAGCACAGCCACCATGATCACAGTTCCCAGCCATCCAGGGAAAATTCCCGGATGATTTCTGCCATAGCGGATCAGTACTGCGCCGCCTTCCAGAACCGCTGTAAGCAGTACCCAGAACCAGGCAAAATCAGCTGTAATGCCAGCATATACCACGATCAGCACATAATAAGCCAGGCTTAAAATCCCGGCGCAAAAACAAAATAAACTCAAATTCTCTTCTCTCTTTCTAAATTCAAATCCACTCTGCGTGTTTCACTCATTACTCGCACAAAGCAAACTGATTCATACTTGTAGAACTCATAAATCAACTAATTTTCCTATAAATATACACGAAACGGATTGCCTGGCAGTCATCCACCATTGCAATCCGTCCCCACAGCCGGAATCCACCGGATCCCGGTCTATATTCACATTTTATTATTTGTTTCTACCGCAGCAGAATTTATATTTCTTTCCGCTTCCGCATGGACACGGATCGTTACGTCCGATCTTGTGTGCCTTAACAACAGTACCGGATTTCTTCTGCTCAAGATAAAGCTCTTTACGTTTCTCCGGGGTAAAGATCTTGTCCCACTGTGGAAGATTGTAAAGCCAGTCAGCTTTAGCGTCTACCATGTTCTTGTAAAGAAGCTCTTTGTCAAAGCAAAGACTTACGGTAGTATTCTCATCCATAGTCTCGATCGGATTCTGAACCTTAAGGCTGTCATTGATTCCATCAAGGAAACCAACCATGGTGAGCACTTCCTGATTATATTTCTCAGCCAGCTCTTTAACTGTACCAGTAACTACTTCGTCCGGATTCTCAAGAAGCTGTGCATAAATG
>NZ_JBCOME010000107.1:0-5058 GCF_040924365.1 Ruminococcus sp. 1001136sp1_2201st1_G3_2201SCRN_220225
CCCGTAATGGCAGTTCTTTCCACCATAGAGGGGGAAAGTTGCATTCGTGAAATGGTTTTTGAAGACCGTTATAAAGCAGCTGACCAGTTGCGGAAAATGGGAGCCAGGATCCGCGTACAGGGAAATGAGGCTGTAATCTGCGGTGTAAAGACTTTACATGGAGCAGCTGTGCAGGCGCAGGAATTAAGAGGCGGTGCGTCCCTGATCCTGGCAGCACTTGGGGCTAAGGGAGTTACCGTACTGGAAGGATATTCTTTTGTACAGCGGGGGTATGAGCATATTTGCCAGGATCTTAATGCGCTGGGAGCAGCAGTAAAAAGGATACAGGAATAACAATATATGAAATCACTGAAAATGAAGCTGATCTATAGAAAACATAAGAAAGCGATTCTGGGTACCCTGGGGGCAGTTCTGCTGGCAGGACTTGTCTTTTTCTTTTCCTATTTTCATGTGACAAAGGTGGAGGTAATGGGAACCTCCCGTTACACGGATGAACAGGTGAAGGAGATGGCTTTGCAGGGGGCTTTTACGGATAATTCCGTTCTTGCAGTTTTGCTCCATTCCAGGGTGGACGTAGAGGGTGTGCCTTTTGTGGAAGGCTTTTATATTACCAGGCTTTCTCATAACAGTATCTGCATCAGTGTCCGGGAAAAGAAGGCGGTAGGCTGCATTCCTTATCTGGATAGCTATATTTATTTTGACAGAAACGGTATTTTTATTGAAAGTTCCCATACAAGGGATGAACTGGTGCCTTTTTTTGACGGCATTGAAGTAAGCCATGTGATCGAAGGGGAGAAGCTTCCAATTAAGGGAAGCTCGGTGCTTACCACTGCGGTGGCGCTGTCAACTATTTTCCAGAAGAACGATGCCATACCGGATCATATTGAATTTGACACTAGTTATCAGATTACCTTGACTTATGGAGATATCCGGGTGATGCTGGGAAAGGACGAGTATCTTGAGGACAAGATGACACGTGTCAGCGCAATTTTGCCCAAGCTTTCCGGCAAAAAGGGAATCCTTCATCTGGAAAATGTAAATGACAATTCCAAGACGATTACCTTCGAGCAGGATCTGGGCGAGGATGGCGTGATTGAGGATGTGGATACTGCGGTTGCTTACGAGAATGCAGTGGCTAACTGGCATGGAGGATATGACCTGGAGGGTGACTATACCGGTGAAGGGGAATATGACCAGAACGGAAACTATGTAGGCTCCAGACCTACTGAGGAGAGTATTGCTGCAAATGGCAGCTGGCTTGGCGGATATATGGAAGATGGAAGCTATACCGGTTATGGGCAGCTGGATAAAGATGGAAATTATGTAGGTCCCAATCCCAATGAAACCAGTGAAGATGGAAGCGAAGAGGAGCTTGAAGATTACAGTGAGGACTACAGCGAAGACTATAATAACAGCGGTTATGACGGGTACGATGAGGAATATTAGAGAGTGTCTGAAAATCTCCTGTAAATGTGATGCACATTTTGCAGAAAGCCTTTTTCAAACACACTCTGAGGAAAATATCGCGTATTTCGCGAAAAAAGTATAAAAAAACAAAATTAGTGGTTGATAAATTCACAAAAAAAATATATGATATAGCTATATGCAGCTTGGTATATATATTTGCTGAAATTAAAGATAAAGGATATAAGGTAGAAATAAAGGAGGAAGTACATTGTTAGAGATAATGTCAAATGAGGCGGAATCCTCTGCTAAGATTATTGTAATCGGAGTAGGCGGCGCCGGAAATAACGCAGTTAACAGAATGGTTGAAGAAGCCATCGGCGGGGTAGAGTTTGTAGGAGTGAATACAGATAAGCAGGCTCTGACTCTGTGTAAAGCTCCAACTGTACTTCAGATCGGTGAGAAAATTACCAAAGGTCTTGGTGCAGGAGCACAGCCTGAGGTTGGACAGAAAGCAGCAGAAGAGAGCATTGAGGAAGTAAAACAGATCATCGAAGGTGCTGACATGGTATTTGTTACCTGCGGTATGGGCGGTGGAACTGGTACAGGTGCTGCACCGGTTATCGCAGCAGCAGCTAAGGAAATGGGGATCCTCACTGTAGGTGTTGTGACCAAACCTTTCCGTTTTGAAGCTAAGACACGTATGAACAACGCACTTGCAGGTATTGAGAACCTGAAGAAGGCTGTTGATACATTAATTGTAATTCCGAATGACAAATTACTGGAGATTGTAGATCGCCGCACAACTATGCCGGAAGCACTTCGTAAAGCAGACGAGGTTCTGCAGCAGGCAGTTCAGGGCATCACAGATCTGATTAATCTGCCGGCTCTTATCAACCTTGACTTTGCTGATGTTCAGACTGTTATGACAGATAAAGGTATTGCACACATTGGTATCGGTGAGGCAAGAGGCGATGACAAGGCTATGGAGGCTGTACAGCAGGCTGTATCCTCTCCGCTTCTTGAGACTACCATCAAGGGTGCTACACACGTTATCATCAACATTTCCGGTGATATTTCCCTTATGGACGCAAATGATGCTGCAAGCTATGTACAGGAGCTTACAGGTGAAGATGCAAATATCATCTTTGGTGCTATGTATGATGATTCTGTTGCTGATTATGCGAGAATCACTGTTATTGCTACAGGCCTTTCTGATAATGCACAGGCATCCAATCCATTTGGAAATAAGGCAAGCAACTCTGTATTTGCCAATAAGAGACCTGCTTCCACTACAGCGTCTGCTGGTGTGAATCTGAACATGCCGTCTTTCAGCATGCCGACTATGAATGCTACACCATTCACAGCGAAGACACCATCCAGCACTGTTCAGAAGAAAGATATCCAGATCCCGGATTTCTTAAGAAACAGATAATGAATGGAAATTAAAAGGCCCTCGCACATTTGTGCGGGGGCTGTTTTTGAATTTGCGGCTATTTTCTGGAACCTGTTTGAAAAATTTTTGCAGAAAGCCTCTTTCAAACACGCTCTAGCACTGGCATTCAAAGGTATCGCATTTTGTTTCAGAACATACTTTTGCACCGCTTCCGGCTACATCAATAGCAGCTGCGGTACATTTACAGTTTTCGTTATAGGTACAGTTGTGGGCTTTGCAGTCAATCTGGATGGTCTCACATCCACAGCTGTTTTTGGCACTGTTCATGGCACCCTGGCTCTTTTCCCGGAAGCTTCCGCAGGATGTTTCTTCAGAACTTTTTGCACTGTCACCCATGACGTTGATTTCCCCTCTGGAACAAAGCATATCTTCATTGTAAGCACAGGTTGTTGCGGAACATTTTAAAATTGTCATGTTTTTTACCTCCTGATTTTGTATGCTTGATTTTGCAAACATTTGCAGTTGTTCAGCAGACCGTATTTCATGAGGGCACTAAACCGCTGCAGCAGTCTTAGTTTTTCCTGTGCCTGCAAAAAATATGCACAAATTTATAAGAAAAAAATTATTAGAAAAAATAAAAAAACATCTTGACTTTCACAATAAGGCATGATATTATACGACAGTACGTGATGAAAAGAAAGCAGAGTTCACTCTCACCTCAGCGCATACTTAGATGCGGCTCGGGTTCATATTGCACAGCAGCGCGTGACTTAGTTCGCGAGTGTAATAGGAGAAGTGTGGATTCTGTCCGCACTTTTTTTATATTTGCGGCGTCAGGTATCAGGCAGGAATTTCTTCCTGCGAAGGGGAATGAGAGTCCAGAAGTTAAAAACTGGATCAGAACAGATCATCTATCAGGTATGGAGGTGCACGACAATTAGCAATTTAATGATTAACGAACAAATCAGAGACAAAGAGGTACGCTTAATCGGACCGGACGGAGAGCAGCTCGGAATTATGTCCGCAAGAGAAGCAATGGCCAAAGCTCAGGAGGCAGAGCTTGATTTAGTAAAGATTGCCCCACAGGCAAAGCCGCCGGTATGTAAGATCATTGATTATGGTAAATATCGCTACGAACTTGCCAGAAAAGAGAAAGAAGCCAAGAAAAAGCAGAAGACCATCGATGTCAAAGAAGTGCGTCTTTCACCAAATATTGATACCAATGACCTGAATACAAAGGCTGGGGCAGCGCGCAAATTCCTTACCAAGGGCGACAGAGTGAAGGTTACTCTTCGTTTCCGCGGAAGAGAGATGGCACACATGTCAAGCAGCAAGCACGTTCTGGATGATTTTGCCGATATGCTGAAGGACATTGCTGTAGTTGAGAAGGCACCTAAGGTAGAAGGCAGAAGCATGACAATGTTTTTAGCACAGAAACACTAGGATGTTGCATTCATTTGGAGAGACACCCTGAGGGTGTCAGGCTGGATGAGGGACATTAAATAGATACGATATTAAGGAGGAAATTACAATGCCAAAAATTAAAACTTGTAGAGCAGCAGCAAAGCGCTTCAAAAAAACAGGAACAGGAAAATTAGTAAGAAATAAAGCTTACAAGAGCCATATCTTAACAAAGAAATCTCAGAAGAGAAAGAGAAATCTCAGAAAAGCTACTGTTGTTGATTCTACTAATGTTAAGAGCATGAAGAAAGCATTACCGTATTTATAAGATATAGCATAGAAGAAGACGAACAGGAGGAAAATAAGAAATGGCAAGAATTAAAGGCGGATTAAACGCAAAGAAGAAACATAATCGTGTATTAAAACTGGCAAAGGGCTACAGAGGAGCTCGTTCCAAACAGTATAGAGTAGCAAAACAGTCTGTTATGCGTGCACTTACCAGCTCCTACGCTGGAAGAAAGCAGAAGAAACGTCAGTTCAGACAGCTCTGGATCGCACGTATCAACGCTGCTGCAAGAATGAACGGATTATCCTACAGCAAAATGATGCACGGCCTTAAAGTTGCAAACATCGACATCAACAGAAAGATGCTTGCTGAGATGGCTGTAAATGATGCTCAGGGATTCGCAGCACTTGCTGAGATCGCTAAGAAAGCAATTGCTTAATTGAAATAAATAGGATATTTGAATGGGAGATGGGTGACCATCTCCTTTTTTTTATCGTGTGTCCAGCAAAGCTGGACTACACTTGCCGGTGTAAGTCCGGTCACGGTAATCGCCAGTGAGCCGTGTAGTTAA
>NZ_JBCOME010000108.1:0-4837 GCF_040924365.1 Ruminococcus sp. 1001136sp1_2201st1_G3_2201SCRN_220225
CAGCTAACATTTGAGTTCCGCTCTGTTGTCACCCCTTATTCGGGGATGTAAATCAGAGAAAAGGCGGGAAAAGAAACCATCTCTCCGAAACCTGCAAACATAAATTAGCTGAAACAGTATATAATTCTATTAGCTACAGCTAATAGTCAAACAGCAATGTCTGTTTGGAACTTTACCTACAACAAAAGTTCCAGGCAGGCATTTTTTATATCCTGAATCCTAGAGGAAAGGAGTCGAGATGACTGAAGCAAACAGACAATCAGAAGAAAAAGAAGAACGAATCATAGAAATTGAGATTGAGCGTCTCCGCCCTTTTAAGGAACATCCCTTTCAAGTAAAAGATGATAAGGAAATGTTTCTTCTGCAGGAAAGCATTGAGAAGTATGGCTGACATTGTATCAGAAGCCAGTGGTGTTGCCTGTTGGGTATATGTGCAGAAATATGTGAAGCATAAGACTTTGGATGAGATGCTGCAAGAATGGTCAGGAGCAAGCAAGTTTATCCTTGCTATGGATACCTGGTTTGAAAGATTGATGGCGGATCAATAGAAGCTGTGATAGAATGAAGAAAACGATTTAACGCGCAAATCGGAATTTACTTCTACTTAGACATACAAACTGTTGACAGTAAAACTCCTATATAGTATTATTTGATAAAATACTATATAGGAGTTTTTGTATGAAAATGAATGGCGGATTTCTTGTTACCAAAATAAAACAACTTGGAGATCGAATCTTTGAGAAGATTCTCAGCGAAAAGAATATTGATGCGTTTAACGGAGCCCAGGGGCGTATTCTTTATGTACTGTGGCAGGAAGATGGAATCTCAATCAGGTCACTCTCGATTAAATGTGGATTAGCGATAACTTCTCTTACTACGATGCTGGAAAGAATGGAAAATCAAGGGCTGATAAGACGTGTTCAGTCTGAAACGGACAAAAGGAAAACACTCCTGTTTCTGACTGAAAAAGCACATGCCTTAAAGGACAAATACGATTCTGTATCTGATAAAATGGGCAGTATTTACTACAAAGGTTTTTCGGAGGAAGAAATTACCCAGTTTGAGGAATACCTCGACCGTATCAGAAAGAATCTTGAGGAGTGGCAGAAATCATGAGTATTTGTATCAAAGATCAGATTCAAAACATGAATATCGTCATCGGATGTACAGTGGGGTGTGCATATTGCTATGCCCGCAATAATGTGAAACGCTGGCATATGATTGATGACTTTGCTGACCCTGAATTCTTTCCGGGTAAGCTCAAGATGATGGAAAAGAAACGTCCGCAGAACTTTCTTCTTAACGGCATGAGCGATCTTTCCGGCTGGAAGTCAGAATGGAGAGACGAGGTATTTGAAAAAATCCGTGAAAATCCACAGCATCAGTTCCTGTTCCTTACAAAGCGACCAGATCTGCTGGATTTTGATACAGATTTGGAAAACGCATGGTTTGGTGTTACGGTGACGAGAAAAGCAGAATTGTGGCGTATTGACGCACTACGGGAAAATGTCAGAGCAAAACACTATCATGTTACCTTTGAGCCGCTATTCGACAATCCAGGTTCAGTTGATCTTTCCGGGATCAACTGGATCGTTGTCGGCACCATGACTGGAGTTCAGAGCAGGAAGGTTCATACGGAGCCGGAGTGGGCATGGTCTTTGACAGATCAGGCGCATATGCTTGACATTCCGGTATTTATGAAGGAAGATCTTGTCCCTATCATAGGGAATGAAAATATGATTCAGGAAATGCCGGATGAATTCAATAAAGTGTTGGAGGTACAGAGATCATGGCAGAAGTAATAAATGGAATCCTCATTAATGAGGCGGAAACAAAGAACATCATGACCAAGTCCAGTCTGCCTGTAGGCGGTTACTCGGTCAATCCATATGTAGGCTGTACACACGCCTGCAAGTATTGCTATGCTTCTTTTATGAAGCGCTTTACCGGACACAAGGAGGAATGGGGCACTTTCCTTGATGTGAAGCATTGGCCGGAAATTAAGAATCCGAAGAAATATGCCGGACAGCGGGTGGTCATCGGTTCTGTGACAGATGGCTACAATCCACAGGAGGAGCAATTCGGGAATACCAGAAAACTTCTGGAGCAGCTGATCGGCAGTGACGCAGATATTCTGATCTGCACAAAGTCGGATCTTGTGGTACGGGATATTGATCTGCTGAAGAAGCTTGGACGAGTAACCGTTTCATGGTCGATCAACACACTAGATGAAAATTTCAAGAACGATATGGACTCTGCTTCTAGCATTGAGCGCCGTATCGCTGCTATGAAGCAGGTATATGAAGCAGGTATCCGTACAGTCTGTTTCGTATCTCCGGTGTTTCCCGGTATCACGAATTTTGAAGCAATCTTTGAGCGGGTAAAGGATCAGTGCGATCTGTTCTGGCTCGAAAATCTCAATCTTCGAGGCGGTTTCAAAAAGACAATTATGGATTATATCGCCGGAAAATATCCTGATCTTGTACCACTTTACGACGAGATCTATAACAAGCATAACCGCAGCTACTTTGAAGTACTTGAAGTAAAAGCTGAGGAAATGGCTAAGAAGTATGATTGCCCATTTGTGGATAATGAAATGCCTTATGGCAGAGTCTCGCAGGGACATCCGGTGATCGTAGATTATTTCTATCATGAGGAAATCCGAGGGACAGAGAATACAGGAAAAAGAAATCGTTAATCTAAACGAAAATTAAACTGATGATGGTGGAGAGATTTATTTATCGCCATTTGAAATCGAGAAGTTCTTGTTTGAAAAATAGAGAAATTGTAAAATTGAAGAAAAAAGAAATGCACAGTTCTTAGCTTATCGGGAGCTGTGCATTTTTGTAAATAAATACTTTTAATTAGCCGATTACGGCGTCCTCTGCTGTAAAATGTTCCAGAGAATTTTCTTTTACCTGAATGCAGATATAAGTAATTCCGGAAATATCGGATGCAAAAAACTGACGCTTTGCAGCAGGTGCGATTTTTAGCCAGTCTCCAGTTGAAAGGCTGATTTCTTCTCCATCAATTATGGCTTTGCCGTTACCTGAAAGAATTCCATAGATTTCCTCATTTTCTTTATGAGAATGAACAAATGGGACATTTGCTCCTGCAGGTAGTTCGTTTAAACTGATTTCTGCACCTGTTAAAGACAACTTTTCATGCAGTTCAATTCGGTTTTCCTTTCCAATAGTTGTTTTTGTGTAATTTGTCATAATAATACCTCCATAGTTGATTTGTAGTTTCTGGTTGCTTGGTATTAGTATAGTGTGAGACACATACAAAAACAAGTACGCACCTTTTTGTAACTGTACACTCAAAATTAAATGTGTTACAATCGACTTGGAGGTGAGAATTATGCGAGCAAAAGAAGAATTACCGGAATGCCCAGTTGCAACAGCAGTATCTCTCATCGGAGGAAAATGGAAACTGCTGATTTTGCGTAACTTGAAAGAGCGTCCATGGAGATTCAATGAGCTACAACGAAGTATAGATGGTATTTCACAAAAGGTTTTGACAGATAGTTTAAGGCAAATGATGAGTGATGGACTGGCATATCGCCACGATTACCATGAACAGCCACCGAGAGTTGAATACGGATTAACGGAACTCGGAACAAAAATGCTTCCAATTGTTAATTCACTTGCTGACTTTGGTAACTACTATAAATCACTTATTGAACAGAATTAAGTACGTTAGTATTTGAAAAGCTCGAACAACTGTTAAGGAAACAATCGGAGTTGGTGTAAACGAAAAAGCAGCCTTGAGTTCTGATAAAAACTGCCCTTTCGTTTACATCAATTTCGATTTTACCTTGGTGAACAAAGTCGCGTCCCTTTAGCCGATAGCTATGGGGATTCAATCGTTGCTCTTTTCCTTAAGTTTATCATACTGGGTGTTTTGGTAAAAGTTTTTTTATTCAAGAAATCAATTTCAGGCATGACAAACAAACCTCCTATGCGGAAGCCATTTATTCTATGCAATTGTAGATTTTAACATCTCATATGTGCATGAAAAGAAGAACTGTATTTATCTTTGCGGGGTGATACCATATTCCCTCCGCAAGAAGAACATTTGCATACATCAATGTGATACAAAACCTTTATCATTTCTACTGCATTTAGATTTTTTAATGTAGAAATGTATTTCTTGCATCCAAGCAGGTTTCTGCAGAGAGTTATCTTTTTTCTCTTGTTTCTACATGATAGCAGACCATAGTGCCGGATTCTGACAAATCGTTTGGGTGGAACATGCATCATGAATCGACGGATGAATTCTTCTCCTGAAATTGTTTTCTCTTTCCAGTGGCCTTCGTTTTTATAGTCTTTTACTGCATATGTAACTGTCGTATCCGTCATGGATTTGATTCGATGATTACTGATTGCTATCCTGTGGGTATATTTTCCAAGATAATTGATAACCGACTGTGCACCATTGAAAGTTTCTTTACAGTAAGTGACCCAGTTCTTTTCATAACACTTATCAAGAAGTTCTTTAAAACGATAGCTGTTCTGATATTTCTCTGCTGTACCATGAAATTTAAGCTTAGAATCATTCCACAGGCTTTTTAACTCATCCAGATATTTTCCACGGAACACTTTTGAGATGACACCATATGGGAGAAAAAAATTTCCACCTGTGTCTTTCCATTTATTTTCATCATCAAGCCCACCTCCAAGAACAATGGTATGAATATGAGGATGATAATTCATTGCAGAGCCCCAGGTATGAAGAATGCAGATATACCCTATATCAGCTCCCAGATACTTTGCATCTTTTGACAATTCATTCAATGTGGCTGAAGCAGCATGATACAGTGCATCATATAACAGCT
>NZ_JBCOME010000109.1:0-4676 GCF_040924365.1 Ruminococcus sp. 1001136sp1_2201st1_G3_2201SCRN_220225
TCATTCTTACAGACAATGGTGCCTCATTCAAAGATCCAGCTATTTTTGAACGGCCTGCAGGTGAACTTCTATCCCGTATTGGATAAGGAATATATTGATCTGATCATTTCTGATATTATGATGCCGGTTATGGATGGTTATGAACTGGTGTCGGAACTCCGTTCAGCAGGATATCAGATACCGGTACTTATGATCACTGCGAAAGGTTCCTTTGATGATATGCGCCAGGGATTTCTTTCGGGAAGCGACGATTATATGGTAAAACCGGTAAATGTGAATGAAATGGTTTTAAGAGTCGGAGCACTGCTTCGCCGTGCACAGATACTGAATGAACACAAAATTGTGATCGGTTCAACAGAGTTTGATTATGATGCAATGACGGTTACAACTGATAAGGAAAGTCTTGTTTTGCCTAAAAAAGAATTCCTGCTTTTATATAAGCTTGCAGCTTCGCCAGGCAGAACATTTACAAAACAACAGTTGATGGATGAAGTATGGGGATACGAGACGGAGGCAGACCCACATACGATAGAGGTACATATAGGAAGAATCAGGGAGCGTTTTAAAGATAACCCTGATTTTGAAATTGTAACAATGCGTGGAATTGGATACAAGGTGGTGAAAAAATAATGGAACAAAAGAAAGAAAAAGGATTGCGGATCCGATCCTGTCTGACTGGTGCAATCTGGCTGGCACTCGTATTTTCAACAGTCATATCTGCGTTATTATTTGCTTTTTTGAATCATTTTTTTAATCTGCCTGGTAGCATACCTATGCTTGGCTGGCTTTTGATTTTCAATACATTGATTGCAGGGCTGATCACTTCCTTTATCAATGCAAAGTTACTGGAACCAATTACCAGACTTAGTAAAGCAATGAAGGAAGTTTCTCAGGGAGATTTTGAACAGCATTTGGAAACGAACAGCCGTATAGCAGAAGTTGGAGAATCTTATCAAAGTTTTAACGTTATGACAAAAGAACTTCGTGCAACAGAGGTGCTGCAGATGGATTTTGTATCTAATGTTTCTCATGAGTTTAAGACCCCGATTAATGCCATTGAAGGGTATACAATGCTGCTTCAGGGAGAAGAACTGTCTCCGGATCAAGAGGAATATGTAGAAAAAATCTTATTTAACACCCAAAGACTTTCTGGATTGGTTGGTAATATTTTGCTGTTATCCAAGTTAGAGAATCAGAATATACCAATGAAAAAAACAGAATATCGTCTGGATGAACAGATCCGCCAGGCATTTCTTTCATTGGAAACAAAATGGACAGAAAAAGAAATTGGTTTTCAGGTAGAATTGGAGGAAGTTAAATATACTGGGAATGAAGGACTTTTTATGCATATCTGGATAAATCTTTTGGATAATGCGATTAAGTTCAGCCCTTCAAAGGGGACAATTACGATGTTTCTGAAACAAGAACAGGATTCTGTTAAGTTCATTCTGGAAGATGAAGGACCAGGAATAGAGGATGATGTAAAATCCAGAATATTTGACAAGTTCTATCAGGTAGATGGATCTCATAAAGCAGAAGGAAATGGCCTAGGTCTTGCACTTGTAAAACGGATTGTAGATAGTGCCGGAGGGACAATCAAAGCAGAAAACCGTGAATATGGTGGATGCAGATTTGTTATAGAGCTGCCAAAGCAGAAAGATGAGATTATATAGTTTTAAGATAAATTAGAAGATGGGAGGATTTATATGACATTTTATCAGGAGTTGCAGTTAAATCAGGCAGGTTCTAAAAACCTGTTGAAAAAGAGTGAAACACTAAAAGAAAAATTATATCATATGTGGGTATATCTGGTGAAGGTAGCTGTTACATTGGCATTTTGTTTTTTCTTTGTTAGTATTTTCAGCATCCTATTTGGAAAGGAGAACAGCATTGTAGGTGTAGTAGTCTTATTATGTCTCATGGTGTTTAGAAATGCGGATCTGGGGATCCACACCGGACAATCTACGATGCTTTTGGCTTTGTTCTTTGTAATTATGACTGTATGTCCGCATTTAGCAAATCAGTTTTCACCGGTATTGGGAATGCTGTTAAATATTGCGGCACTGGCTGTGTTGATTCTGTTCGGATGCCATAATCCATTCATGTTTAATCAATCTACATTGGTTCTTGGGTATCTGCTGCTATATGGTTATGATGTTACGGGAAAAAGCTATCAGATGCGATTAGTCGGAATGGCTTTAGGTGCAGCACTTACCTGCTTCGTATTTTATCGAAATCATAAAAACAGAACTTATAAAAGAAATCTGAAAGATCTGATACAAGAATTTGATATCACTTCTTCCAGAACAAAATGGCAGATATGTCAGATTTTATGCGTACCGATTGTCCTTTGCATTGCAGAACTTTGTAATATGCCACGTGCAATGTGGGCTGGTATTGCGGCCATGTCCGCGATTTTGCCGTTTATGGAAGATATGCGCTACAGAGTCCGTAAAAGGATTGTCGGAAATATTGCAGGTGTTATATGTTTTACAGTATTATATTTTCTGCTTCCTTCGTCAATCTATGCATATATAGGAATTCTTGGTGGAATCGGTGTAGGATTTTCAGCACAATATGGCTGGCAGGCAGTATTTAACACATTTGGTGCTTTAGCCATTGCTGCAGAGACTTATGGACTACAAGGAGCGGTTAGTCTTAGAGTGATTCAAAATGTTTTTGGTGTTGTGTTTGCTTTAGCATTTTGTGTTATATTTTATTGGTTTATGTCTAAAAAAAAGGAAAGTGAGATGACCGTACATGCAGAGTGAAGTGAATCAGGAAGAAAATTTGAATAGAATTATTACGGTTCCTAATCTTCTTTCTTTTTTTCGGCTTTGTCTGATTCCGGTAATTATATGGAGTTATTGTGTAAAGAAAAATCCTCTGTTAGCTGGTGAAATCTTATTGCTGTCTGGTCTTACGGATCTTGCTGATGGATATATCGCAAGAAGATTCCATAGGATTAGTAATTTAGGAAAAATACTTGATCCGGTGGCTGATAAGCTGACACAGGCAGCGATGTTAATCTGTCTGTTTACTCGTTTTCCGCATGTGCTTCTTTTAATCGTAATAATGGCAGGTAAGGAGCTGTATATGGTAGTCAGTGGATGTCTTGTGATACGAAAGACAGGAAAAGTACATGGTGCAGACTGGCATGGAAAGATAGTAACCTTTTTATTATATGGAACTGCAGCGGTGCATATTATATGGTTCCACATTACACCGATGGTATCAGATCTGTTGATTGGTTTGTGCGCTATAATGATGGTCATATCGGTCGCTCTGTATATTATCCAGAATACCAGGACTCTTAAGGAAGAGACTGTATAAGCAATTTTATATTGCAATGACTAGAAAAATATTTAGGAGAAGATAGATATAAACAGTAAGTCAAACACACAAACTATGGAGTCTTTAGTCGGTTTAATAAAATTTTAGATAGAAAATAAATCATTATAAAAAGATCCTGTTCATACTATGATATATAGAACAGGATCTTTATTTACTTTATTTCGCCAGGAAATTGCTCTGAATCTCCATCGGCATATGATAAGCCTGGCCTCGTTTTGTCAGGCTGTATAATTTAAAGCTCATTAGTTCCGGAGTCGCATTCAATGAACTGCAGAGTCCGAAATAATCCAGGTCCTCGTTCTGAACCATTAGCCTTTTAAAATTAGCCAACTACTTTTCCAAAAGTTTTTAAGATGGATCCGGAAGTGACTTGGATAGGGGCATATTTTTTATTTAGAGAAATAAGCTGAATACCGGAATCGGATTGATGATATTTCTTTACATAAGCATCACCATCAAGGAAGAAGACACCGATTTCTCCTTCTTCAAGTGTTTCTTGTTTATGAATCCAGATGATCTGTCCATCCAGATAGAGAGGCTCCATGCTGTCACCACATACCCGGACACCGAAGTCAGCACTGGAAGATACTTCATCACCAACTTCAATTTCGGAAAAATGGTCGGAATCAAGGAATTGTCCTGTTTCAGCTGAAACCGGGAGATCATAGAGACTGAGAGTTCTTCGTGGAAATTGATAAATGATTGGTTCTTCTCGAATGTATTCCCCACTTTTCATTAATAGGTTCATGTAGTCAAGAACTTTGGCTTGTCCTTCGTCATTTAATTTGGAGAAAAGTTTCTCATCCGTTCCAATCTGGAATGTTCTATTTATATCGGAAATCTCAAGAATCTCACAGAGGGCAAAAAATTGTAAAACATTTGGCAGGTTTACATTTTTTTCCCATTTACTGATAGAATGAGCTTTTACATCTAAGCCTCTTTCACACAGAAGAGCTGCCAGTTGTGGTTGAGACAGTTTTCGGTCTTTTCTTTTATTAGCAATAATGGATCCAAAATCTTTCTTTATCATCATACACCTCCATATGCAGGTATTTATTCCCTATATATACTATAACCCATAACAGATAAAAAATCAACAATAATAGCGTTAAAATCCATAAAAACGACATATCTGCTACTTTACAAAGATTTAAAAGCGATATATAATGCCTATATAGAAAAAGAACGCACGTTCTAAAAAGGAAAGGTGAAAATGTGGAAAGAACAATATTGCACAGCGATGCCAATTGTTTTGTGTGACTTGAAAGTCACTACATTTATTGTCTTACCGTAAGGTGTAAGACCTGCTGTTCCGTCAGTTG
>NZ_JBCOME010000110.1:0-4591 GCF_040924365.1 Ruminococcus sp. 1001136sp1_2201st1_G3_2201SCRN_220225
TTCCACTGCTTTTTATTAAAGTGTAAAGAAAAACTGCGCCATAGCCTTGGCAGGCCATCGCGCAGCGATTTTGTTCAACTGGAAGTTATCTATTTCTTTTCACCTAATTTTGTAAAATGCTTATGTAGAAAAAATTCTGTTGGAATAATTGTAAGCATCATAATTCCTAATTGTAAAAACACTAAATAGACAGAAATCATTTCAAAGTTTGTATCATCTTTCATTAAAATCAAAACAAAAATTGATAGTATCGCTAGGATAATTCCTAAAACAAAATTTATGCTCCCCCAACATTTGTGTGCATATTTCCACGTTTCATCATTTATTCTTGACATAGTAGTTCGATACCCCGAAATGCCTTGCCTATCTTTAGGTGGATTATCTTTCCATGTATATCCCAAGAAAGTCATAGATAATGGTACTAACAGTGAACAAAGAAATAAAAATATAAACATTGTAGCGACCTCCTCTCAACTTCCGATTTGTCTGTTTCACATTATACACAGTATAATTCCATTTCACAAAATGTTCAATCAAAAAAAGTATGCAAGATTTTTATATTTTCTTGGCATACCTCTTATTGCAGTATTTCCTTGTTCGTATTTTCGCAAACTAACGTTCCGCAAGGATGCCCAGTGCGACGGTTCCTAACAGGGCGGCGGGTCGACTGGGCAAGTGGTCGGCTGAGAAGCATTTTTTACTCAACGACATATTTAACGTTTGATTCTCTCCGTCCCTCATATTTCTCCTGTGCCAACAGTTTATCAAGAAATTCTGACACTTCTTCCATGTCTTCACTGTCTATCAAATCCAGTTTTATCAATACATCAAGGTCTGTCTGATTCTTCGGTTGTATTGAGATCGGCTGAGATGTATCCACAACCACTTTCAACTGTTTTGTCTTATTTGCTGTTTCAATATCCGTAGTTAATCCCATAACGTGGCTTTTACTCACGCCGAATATCTGTGATAATTTTTCCCATATAGATTCATCTCTCGGCGTTCCATTTCCATTTTCATAGTTCGTAAGCATACTTTGTGAAATGCCTAATTCTTTTGCAAGTTCCGCAACGGTTATATTCTTTTCTTTCCGCAATTCTTTTATTTTATTCATAGCGAACCTCCTTTATAAGCACATTATATTTCATCAAATTTTCTCTGTCAATCTTTTTATCGGATATTCAGATATTTTCTATTGACATTCTGCAATGCTTGTTTTATCATAAGATTATCTTAATATCTGATAATCAGATATCTATAAGGAGGTGAAACGATGATTAGAGGAAATGACTTTATTTTAAATCCAGACAAACTGCAAGAGGAATTTCAGTTAGTAGAAGTTTCTGACTGGGTAGACTTTTCTACAAAAGAAAAATTAGGATTCTACTATACAGTTCTTCTTCCAAAATTAAAGTTTGAAAAAGTCAAAGTAGGCATTAAAGCTAACACAGCGATTGTTACCAGCGAAGAACTTGAACAAAAAGGGCAGATTCCAGTCTCATTTGATGGATTACATACTTGGGCTAGTCTCTATAATGGACGTCTTTCTGTCAAAGCAGAAGCTTCCAATATCAGAAAAGTGGGAATGAAATAATTTCCCTACTATGTCAGCCAGTCAGTGCCGGACAACGTCATAGGTGCTGAACTGGCTGACCTCTATACTTGATATATAAAACAACATCTTCCGAAAACAATCGGAACATTCATTACAAAAATTGGGATATGAGGTGAGATTCGTGAGCAAAACAAAAGAGTGTTTTGCATACAATACGAAAATCATTGAAACTCCTACTACAAAAGAAGTATATATTTACGAAAACCCTATTTTTATTCACTCGAAAGAAAAGGCAGATTTAACAGACACAAGTAACCGAAAAAAATTTGATGAAATGTCAGCTCATAAGCAATATGACAGTTTAAAACGCAAGCAGAAGCATTACGAACAGGCTCGTTGGGATATTGCCCGTATTGTTGACTGCAACTTTGATAACAAAACAAAATTTGTAACGCTGACATTTAAAGAAAACATTCAGGAAATCCTGATAACTAACCGAGAATTTAAGTATTTTATCCAGCGATTAAATTATTATTTGTACCATACCAAAACCCAGTTATTAAAATACCTTGCAACGTGGGAGAAACAGAAGCGTGGAGCAATCCATTATCATGTTATTTTCTTTGATTTTCCGTATATAGCAAAAGAAAAATTACAGAATTTATGGTCACATGGATTTATTAAAATCAATCGCATTGATGTAGACAGCAAAGAAAATAGAGGTCGTTATCTTAGCAAGTATTTTGGAAAAGACCTTGATTTGAAAGAACATAAGAAAAAAGCCTTTTTTAAATCTCAAAATCTGAAAGTTCCACACGAAACAAAAGTCATGCTGACCGAAGACATTTTACATGACTTACAAAAAGAAAATATCGTCTTTCAGAAAGAATACACAAGGCAAATTTACGATACCAACGCTTTCTTATCTACTGGTTCATGCTTAAAGGACAGCAGTGTTATCTACATCAAAATTAAAAAAGAAAATCCTTGCGTAAAGGGGGAATCTTATGGATAATCCCGTTACGTTTTCAGATATAACATTATTGAATACGTTAGCCACCTGTGCTAACATGACCACAGATGAAGTCTTCAAAGATTTTAAAATTATGGCAAATAAAAAAATCTTGAAGAATCACAAATATGAAATTTATTACTCGGAATCAGAAAAAAGCTGGCGTACTTATTTACCCGATGAAACCAAACCTAACAAACGCCGTCCTGTTAAGAGGAAGAGTAAAGAGAACCTTGAAAAAGAAATCATCAGATTTTATATCGAAAAGCAGAAAGCTGAAAACCGTCAGAATGTCACACTAGAAGAATTATATGCTGAATGGCTTTTGTATAAAAGAGATTATACTTCCGTAAAAGCAAAAACAATTCAAGAGTATGTATCTGAATGGAATAGATTTTTCAAAGATACAGAACTTGTTAAAATGAAGATAGGCGAAATCAAACCAATCACGCTTATCCGCTTTTTCAGAGAAGCTACAAAAGACCGGCAGTTCACACATAAGCGAGTCAGTAATGCACGTTCTGTTCTGAATGGAATCATGAGTTATGCGATTGAAGAAGAAATTATATCTCATAATCCTGTCTCTGATGTGAATTTCAAACAGTTTACCTATAAGCCAGTAGAAGTACAAAGTGACAATGTATTTTCCCGTGATGATACGCATAAGTTATTAAATTATCTTCGGTGTATCATAGAGCCATATTCTCTTGCAATACAGTTATCTTTCTATCTGTTTATCCGTGTTGGAGAAACAAAAGCTATCCGTTGGGAAGATATTGACTACAATAACAGGCTTGTATATCTTCACAGACAGGCGACCTGTGAACGTACATTGAATGATGATTTAACATTCTCAAGCCGAAAAGTAAAAGTAGTAAATCAAATGAAAGGAAATACTTCTCATGGATTCCGTAAACAGTTCCTTACAGACGAAGCACTTAAAATTCTTCACAAAGCA
The DNA here is from genome assembly GCF_040924365.1 of Ruminococcus sp. 1001136sp1_2201st1_G3_2201SCRN_220225. Classification (NCBI taxonomy): domain Bacteria; kingdom Bacillati; phylum Bacillota; class Clostridia; order Eubacteriales; family Oscillospiraceae; genus Ruminococcus; species Ruminococcus sp. 1001136sp1_2201st1_G3_2201SCRN_220225. Next base: position 3,526 of record NZ_JBCOME010000110.1, read on the forward strand.
AAGGAATTAAATCCAAATGGAATATACGTCTTTGAACCCAACGGCGAGATTATGACAACAGACAGCTTTAATCGCCGTTTGAAGAAATATTGCAAAGAAGCCGGTGTTCCTTATCATTCCAGTCATAAAATCCGCTTTTACAATGCTTCAACAGCTTTTGACGGAAATAATCTTACAACCCTTAGTTATTTAATGGGACATAGTGAGACAGCTACAACATTGCATTACTTGCGGAATGTCAATAAGAGGAAGAATGACAGGCTTGCTTTTCAGAATCTTGGTATTTCATCATAAAGTGTTCAAAGGTGTTCAAACATTTTAAAACAAAAAAATAAGAGAAACGCTGTAAATTCAACGTTTCTCCCATTTTTAACTAATGCCGCAGACCGGAATCGAACCGGTACGAGTATCACTACCCACGGGATTTTAAGTCCCGGGCGTCTGCCAGTTCCGCCACTGCGGCATATGGGACCTATAGGGCTCGAACCTATGACCCTCTGCTTGTAAGGCAGATGCTCTCCCAGCTGAGCTAAGATCCCATAAAAGAAAAAATATTAAATTAGCTGTTAAAAACAGCAGCGACCCGGAAGAGACTCGAACTCTCGACCTCCGCCGTGACAGGGCGGCGCTCCAACCAACTGAGCCACCGGGCCAGAAAAATATTAAATTAAATGGACCTTCGGGGACTCGAACCCAGGACCGACCGGTTATGAGCCGGTTGCTCTAACCAACTGAGCTAAAGGTCCAAAAAGCCGATGATCGGACTCGAACCGATAACCTGCTGATTACAAATCAGCTGCTCTGCCAATTGAGCCACATCGGCACAATACTTATAAACCGTATTATACACCAAATGTCAGAGTAAAGCCACACCAAATTGCCATTTTATTTAATTTTCTCAGTGACTCCAAGGGGATTTGAACCCCTGTTACCGCCGTGAAAGGGCGGTGTCTTAACCGCTTGACCATGGAGCCTAACATTTCCATAAAAAACTCCCCCTGTTGGACTCGAACCAACGACACTTCGGTTAACAGCCGAATGCTCTACCGACTGAGCTAAGGAGGAA
>NZ_JBCOME010000111.1:0-4580 GCF_040924365.1 Ruminococcus sp. 1001136sp1_2201st1_G3_2201SCRN_220225
AAATAAAAAGAAAAGAAGTTTTAAAAGAAAAATGGTGCTGGGCATAACACCCAACACCAAGTTTGTCTACAGTCTGAAACCCTGTTGCTCACACGCACCAGGGTTTTTGTTTATCTAGCCGTATTTAAATAATCAGAATTTTATTCAACTTCTGAAAACTGATCTTTTCCAACATTACATAATGGGCATTCAAAATCTTCTGGAACGTCCTCCCACTTTGTTCCTGGTGCAATACCACCTTCAGGATAACCTTTCTCTTCATCATATTCCCATCCGCAAACGTCACATACATATTTCATTAGTTTGTTCCTCTCTTCTATTATTATAATAATCAATATTACTGATTACCTTTTATTTAAAATAATCATTCAATCATCATTTTTTCCGTTCAAAAACATATTCTGCATCTGATGATAAATCAGAGCGGAATGAATAGCCTAGTCTATCAAATTTCTTAATATCCTCAGGATTTTCAATTCTGTTTTCAGCCATGAACCTAACCATTTCACCACGGGCCATCTTAGCATATGTACCTTTTGTCACCAGTTTATCTCCTGATAACTCACAAAATGTAATCGTAATGTATCTATCCTGTCGTGTCAGATATTTTTCTATGCACTTAGAGTATTCTTTCGATGCCAGATTGATTATAATCCTGCTGTTATCAATCACTGAGCGGTATAATAAATCTCCCCAGTACTCATACAGATTTTTTGTTTCTCCTATTCCAACCTTCGTCTGCATTTCCAAACGATAAGGCGTCACACCATCCCTTGGTTTTAACACACCATAAAATGCAGATATTATTCTCAAATGCTTTTGTACATACTCGAACTGACTGTCCTCAAACACGGATGGAGCCATATATTGAAAAGCAATTCCTTCATATGATAAGACAGCTGGGGTAAGTAAATGATAAAGATCCATGTTTTCCAATCTATTGAAGTTCTGTTCTGTAATTTTGTCATTACATTTCCAGATAGTCTTCAGTTCTTCCTTTGACTTACTTTTCAACCAACTTTGTATCTCTGTCGTCTTTTCAATAAATTCAGGCAATCCATCCGGCGCTATGCTGTCAGTATCTGTAATCATCTTTTTAGCAGGGGATAATATTATCTTCATTAATCTAATTCCTTGAGCATATTTTCAGGATCATCTGCAGCCTTGACTTTATCATTTGCCTTTATAATAATCCCCTGTTCATCAATAAGATATGTGGTTCTTACTACTCCCATAGAGACTTTTCCATAATTTTTCTTTTCTTTCCATACATCATATGCTTCAATAACTTTCCGCTCTGGATCTGCTAAAAGTGTAAATGCCAATCCATATTTTTCCTCAAATCTCTTATGAGAGGATACAGAATCCTTACTGACTCCAAGAATAACTACTCCTTTTTCGGTAAACTGAGGGTATCGCTCAGAAAACCCACATGCCTGTTTCGTGCATCCCGCTGTATTATCCTTGGGATAGAAATATAAAATCACTTTTTTTCCTGTATAATCCGATAATCTATGTATTTTCCCATTTTGATCTGGCAACTCAAAATCCGGTGCCTTAACCCCTACTTCCAACATTATTTATCCCTCCCTTTCTGTATCTTTCTCTTTATTCGCCTTTTTCTTCCTATTCCCGGTAATCATTTTATGACCTGTATATATCGCCATTACCATACATAACATAGAACTTAAAGCAAAGTATTTGTGACTTGATTTTTGCTTTTTATATCCAGTGTAAAAAGTCCCAAGCATTGTGATCAATGCTCCTACTGACCAATATTTATGTGCTTTCATGTAATTCCTCCATTTTTTCAGTGTATTCAATTCTAATTATACGCTACCATATTCCTATGTCAATTTGATAATAGAGCATTCCTATAAAATTTTTCAAAATATCATTGTCAAAACTATGTATTGTTATCCTTTAATTTTTCTTTGAAATAATTGACAAAAAGCTTGCTTTCAGGAGATTACTATTTAATCTCTTTTCCATCTATATATAGTTGAAATTTATCAGGATTATTGACAACATCATAGTCCTTTCCGTATTCTACAGGTCTATATTCGGCTGTCATTACCGATTCCCCGTCTTCAATATCTTCTTTCCATAAATAGATGTTCATATCAATGCTCGTCGCATATCCTCTGTCTGTGGAGAATTTTGTCGAATGAAAAGAATCATCCTTGTACATCTGCAAAAGTTTTCTTGCAAACGCTTCTCTATCCTCAATATCTTCCCTATTTGCGACCACGGTTATATTTTCATCCCGATTTACAGAAAAAGTTCCAACTACATCTGGTTCGCCTTCTTTATGACTGGATTCAAATTTCCCATATAGTAGTAGTAAAATAATATGTCATGCCAGCGCAATATATTACCTAGAATATCGCTATAACAGGAAAGGGGCTGCATTGTGACAGCCCCTAGTTTACTTCATCACGTTGTCTACATTCTGAGTGAACTCGTTCCCTGGTTTATTTTAGCATCGATCTGGATTTTGTTTCATAAAGATAAATTTTGCCACAGAGCGGTCGTATGTTTTAATGTGTCCAAACAGCCAGTCGATTACATTTTTCTGTACAAGTTCACTGAACCGATCTGTTGGTCCTTCATACTCCTGAAGGTATTCATACAGTTCCTGAATTGTCTTTTTAAACTCTTCATGTTTTTCATAATGTTTTTCACGCTCTGGATAACCGGCTTTTTCCTGAAGTGCTTCTTCTTCTTTAAAATGAAAGTCAGTATACTCGTTAAGATAATCCAGAAGTTTGATTGCCTTTACCTTGCTGTCGCCATTTTGACAGGCAATTACAAAGTTCTGAATACGGTCAATCAATTCTTTGTGCTGTGTATCGATTGTTTTATTTCCTGTTACTAAATTGTCATCAAAGGTAATGTTTAAATCGTAAGTCATAATTTGACCTCCATTTCTTTTATATGTTCTCTTAGGCTCTTTTAATGTCTGGCAGTTTCGTACCTGCATTTTCTGCTTAGTCTTCTACAGGAACGAAAACATCTTTTCCTAATCCGCAGATTGGGCATGTCCAGTCATCTGGAATATCCTCAAATGCAGTTCCTGGAGCGATACCTCCGTCTGGATCGCCTACTGCCGGATCATAAATATAGCCACATGGTTCACATTCATATTTTTTCATAGTCATTTTCCCTTTTCAATGTCGATTTATTTTTGTTACCAAGTTCCTAGCAATTTTTCTAACACTTTGTTTCTTGTATATCTGTATTATACATGATAATTATTCTTTTGTCAATAATAGTAATTATTATTATTATTTTTGTACTTAGCATAAACTGATATTTGAATTGCACATTTACATATTGTATATATTATGGGAATAGTTGAATAAAAAAATGAACTCTATTCATTAAAGACAGAGTTGCTGGAAATTATTTCTCTCCAACAACTTTCTTCGTCTTTAAGTCCTTGAAACACAATACTGTCCAATCAGATTCATCCAATTGTTATATTTATTCTTTTCACACACCTTTCGGCAAATTTCATTTTCCATCAATACACAGAACATCTTATCATAATCAAATGCCCAAACAGCACCATTCACATGGTTTTCCACTGCTTTCTGATCTATGTTCTTTAAACGTGTGACCATTTTTTCAATTTCTCCATTTCTCAAGTTACCGATATTTTTGCAGATAAACCGAAAGAAATTCAACGTTGCATATTCGTCATGCCAATGGAACTCTTCTGGATTGTTTTTAATTTTACTGGCTCGCTGCTGTTCTTTGATTATCTGATCAGCTACACCTTTCATCGAATCTTCGTATCTCATATTACTCACCTACTCTTCCTCAACGCCCAGTGACGGTTTAAATCTTTTATCCTTTGCCTGCGGTACCACGATCTCATGATTTTGATGGGAAGCAATTACTTACTACAACTTGCAGAAGCGGATATCCAAAAGGCATTGTGGGAGCTGCCTTTGCTGACCGAAATCCATCTTCTTATGTAAAACCTGCAGGAATATAAAGGGAAAGTGACTATCTCTGCCGATTAATAATCCAAATAATATCGTCTATACCAATCTCTCCTTATGCTGTTTTTCTCTCCATAAACCATTTATCCACTTCGTAAAACAAGTGGCTTTCCTGCCCCTGTATCATACAGGTGTACATCATTCCTACACCGCCTGCCTTTCTGCTGGCGCACCGCTCGATTTTCAAAATTCTGTCAATGCTATACTTTCTTCCATCCTCCCATGTAAAAAATATGGGAACCAGCTGTCCGTCTTTCCGAAACTCTGCCACTACATCTACATATACTTTGTTCATGCCGACACCTCACTATAAAATCTCGATTGCTCTTGGCGATGCCGGGATTCTGCGGATATATCCATTTAACTCCAACTGTTTGATTTTGGAAAAAGCAGATGATGTTGATCTTACTCCGATCATTTTTCCAAATTCCCGTACTGTCGGCGGATATCCATGCTCCTTCGTATAATCCAAAATACACTGATAACTTTCTTTCTGTTTTCTGGTTAATGCTTTTTTCAAATCTATCCCTCCAATTACCCATGAAAATAACTGTGTGGATGGATCGTGTG
>NZ_JBCOME010000112.1:0-4482 GCF_040924365.1 Ruminococcus sp. 1001136sp1_2201st1_G3_2201SCRN_220225
CTTCATAGGTAAGCTTTGTCATAATGGCAAAGGTATATAAGGTGATGGCAAAAGTACCTGCAAATGTTCCAAGTCCGAAAAGAAAGGTAGCAGTAAGTGCCAGGATCAGGGCTGGAAAAGAACGGAGAATCTGGATCACAATTCTGAGAATCCTTCGCATTACAGCTGGAAATTCTAAGTTTGCAGCGCCAAAAGGCGAGAGTACAAGGGCAAAAAAGGTACCAAGTACCGTTCCAGTAACGGACATCTGAATGGTGTAAAAAAGTGGCAGCAGGATTTTCTGAATATAGGAAAAATCTGGCGGGATCATATCCACAACCAGATCAGTGAGGTGGCTCCTTCGTTTCCAGAAAGTTACAAGGTCACAGTCTGTGAAATTTGCTGCAAGGAAAAACAAAATCAGAAAAGAAATTGGAACAGCAAATTTTGCCACAATGGAATTTTTGCTTGTTTTGTTATCATTCATAAGCGACACCTCGCTTATTCTCTATCTGAGTATCATTTTTGTTATAAATTTGTGTGGTGATAGAATCAGTCAGATCAGCTGTCTTACCGTCAAATACAACCTTGCCATCTTTCAGACCAATAAGTCGGTCGGAGAATTCCTGGGAGAATTCCAGATTATGGCTGTTCATTAAAATGGTGACACCATCCGCCTCATGAATACTCTTCAGCAACCCTAGAATCTGTCTCCCGGTAACTGGATCAAGAGACGCCACCGGTTCATCTGCCAGCAGGATCGCCGGATGCCGCATAAGTGCTCTTGCAATTGCTACCCTTTGCTTTTGTCCACCAGACAGATTTTTAACCGGTTCGTCTGCCTTTTCCAGAAGCCCAACCCGATCCAGCAGTTTCAGGGCTTCTTTCTTACGTGATTTTCCATAAAGTCCAAATACGCCCTGGAAAAATCCCATATCAGGAAGCCCGGCAGTCAGCACATTTTTCAGACAGGTAGAATTCTCCACCAGGCAGAAGTCCTGATAAATGGTTGCAATAGATTTTTGCAGTTCACGTTTTTTCCTTCCTTTTAGGGAATGAAAGCGCTTATCATCCAGAAGCACCTGCCCTCCAGTGCAGTCCATCATTCCATTGAGAATGCGAAAGAGTGTTGTCTTCCCCGCCCCCGAAGGCCCGATCACCGAGACAAATTCCCCCTGTGAGACGGAGAAATCCACATCTGCCAGGGCTTTTGTGCCATTATGAAATTCTTTTGCGATATGCTGAATCTGTAAATTCATAGATAAAATTGACCTCGTTTAAAACTACTGCCGAGGCAAATAACCTGCCCCGGCAGTTTAAAATATTTTGTAATTATTCAGAAAAGTTGAAGTCTATTCCATAGACTTCAGCAGTTCCTGCGCCTCTCGTTCGCCATCGTAATTGGAGTCATCGCCCCATTCATATCCAACCTGGCTGAACACGCTGATAATATCTTTTCCTTCGTCCGTATTCGCAATCTCAATAAAGGAATCTCCAAGCGCCTGGCGGAAATCTTCATCCTGCATAACTTCAGAAGTCTTGCTGTATGCAATCATATCATTGTAAATCTTATCTGTAACTCCGATCACACCAGTCTGATTCACCATATCATCTGTACCGCCGAAGGTCTCTTTCCATTCCGGTGCGTATTTGGTACGGATGTGGCCATAAGAAACCATCACATCGGCCTGTCCGGAAGCCAGACGTGCAAGAGAAGTGGTATAAGAATCAGACTCCACCGCATTTGCCAGATCGCTGATTCCCTTGCCATATTTCTCGTTCAGCCATAAGCTTGGATAAATATAACCGGAAGCAGAAGTCGGTCCCATAACAGCCCAGGTAGCGTCGTTCAGATCATCCCAGGTAAGCTCTTCGCCGTTATTTACCTTTTCCAGTAAAGCCTGTCCTTTTTCGCTTGGACCTGCCAGAATAATAGAACGGTAATAGGTAGACATCTCATCGGTGTTTTCTTCGATTGTACCATCATTCCAGTCTTTCGGATCATCAGAATCTTTGTTGATTCCATAGCGAAGTGCGGTAAGAAGAACGTCACAGTCATCAGAGAAAAGTACGTAATTTCCGCCAGAAATAAATCCGATATCTGCGCTTCCGGCACTTAAAGCCTGGCCAACAGCAGTGTAGCTTGTACCCACTGTCATATCCACGTTTTCCACGTCATACCCCTTGGCGAGAAGTGTCTCCTTCAGTAAATCTTCCAGCGGCTCTGTAGCAGTGGTGATGGTGTCGGAATCTGCATATGGGGAAAATGCAATCTTCAGAGAATCAATGGTTTTGGTGTCCTCTGCAAAAACAGTGACAGTGCTCCCAACGGTAAGTCCCAGGCATAATGCCAGGGAAAGTGCGGATACAATGTGTTTCTTCATAGTGAAATACCTCCATGCTTTTGTTTGATCATATAATGTGTTACTGTGCATTTGAAATGTTACGCAAAGCGAATCGCTGCGAATAAAATGGGCAGTAACTTTATTTCTGCTGGAAGTCGGTTATAACGAGAAAATTGCCCAATTTCTTACTATAGAATGTTTGAAAAAATTTTTCTGCAAAACTGGGAATATGGATTACAGCAATGGATTCTCAAATATGCCATGGTGAGAAGGGCTCATTATTCATGTAAATAAAAATACATGCCTCTCAGCATGTATCGAAAATGACTTTCGAGCAGATGCTGACAATTCACCTGTAAAACAGGTGAACAGGTTTCGGTCGATCCTGACGGGATCCTCTCAACCCGGACCTACGGGCTCCCTCGCAATCTGGTTTTCGTCATCACAAATTCTGACCGCAGCACAAGGGCGCTCCCCCTGGCACTGCATTCCGTTAACCGGATAAATTGTATCATACCTGTCCTGGAATTACAATAAAAAATTCTGGTATAGCATTTGTAAAAATGGAGATGTTATTGCTTATTCGAAGTTCGAAAAATCCCCGTAACAGATCAAATATAAGGTCTGTTATGGGGATTTATGTGTAGGAATAGTTATAAAAAGTGTAAAACTCTATAATTTTAATCCGTTATTGTGGAAAGCATGCAATTATTTAATTGCATCCAGCGCATTGGAAATATCTGCGATCAGATCTTCTTTATCCTCAAGACCAAGGCTGATACGGATCAGCTCTGCCGGTACGCCAGCTTCAATGAGCTGCTCGTCTGTCATCTGTCTGTGGGTGGAGGTGGCAGGGTTCAGGCAGCAGGTTCTTGCATCTGCTACGTGAGTCTCAATTGCGCCAAGCTTTAAGTTCTGCATAAAGGTGGAAGCTGCTTCACGGCCGCCCTTCAGACCGAAGGAAACAACACCGCAACCGCCGTTTGGCAGATATTTCTTTGCTCTGTCATAGTATTTATTAGATGGAAGTCCCGGGTAATTTACGTAAGCTACCTTTGGATGGCTTTCCAGAAATTCTGCTACAGCCTGTCCATTCTCCACATGCTTCGGCATGCGTACATGCAAGGACTCCAGTCCAAGATTCAGGATGAAAGCACTGTTCGGGGACTGCATGGAACCGAAATCACGCATAAGCTGAGCGGTACATTTCGTGATGAATGCGCCTTCTTTTCCAAATTTCTCAGCATATGTAATTCCGTGATAGCTCTCATCTGGCGTGCAAAGTCCTGGATATCGGTCTTTGTGCGCCATCCAGTCAAAGTGACCGCCATCAATTATAGCACCGCCTAATGCTGCACCATGTCCGTCCATGTATTTGGTGGTGGAGTGAGTAACAATGTCAGCACCCCATTCGATGGGGCGGCAGTTTACTGGTGTAGGGAAGGTGTTATCGACTACAAGGGGAACCCCATGTTCGTGAGCAACTTTTGCAAAAAGTTCAATATCCAGGACGGTAAGTGCCGGATTCGCAATGGTTTCGCCGAACATAACTTTGGTATTTGGCTTGAAAGCTGCGTTTAATTCTTCTTCAGTAGCATCTGGGGAAACAAAGGTTGCGGTGATACCCATTTTGGCCATGGTAATAGAGATCAGGTTGAAGGTTCCGCCATAAATGGAAGAAGAAGCCACAATGTGGTCTCCGCACTCACAGATATTGAACAGAGCCATGAAATTGGCTGCTTGTCCGGAAGAAGTGAGCATAGCTGCAGTTCCACCCTCCATTGCAGCAATCTTGGCTGCAACATGGTCGCAGGTAGGATTCTGAAGGCGTGAGTAGAAATAACCCTCAGCTTCAAGGTCGAAAAGTTTTCCCATATCCTCGCTGGTGTCGTATTTGAATGTTGTTGACTGAATGATCGGGATCTGTCTTGGTTCACCATTTCCCGGTTTATATCCGGCCTGAACACATTTTGTTCCCATTCTGTAATTGTTCATGATGTGTCTCCTCTTCTGGTAAAATAAGCTCCCTGTGGAAAAGTGTTCACAGAGAGCATTCACATAAAGATATAGTATCATTTTTTTATAAAAATAGCAACGGCTTGGTGCAAATTGCGGCGCGAAATCATGCGAATGCATGATTTCTGTGCATCGCGAAGCG
>NZ_JBCOME010000113.1:0-4344 GCF_040924365.1 Ruminococcus sp. 1001136sp1_2201st1_G3_2201SCRN_220225
GCGATATGCTGGAGCGTATTTCCCTTCCGGAGTTTGAAGTAAAAGATTCTGCCGGAAACACAGTAACCTGCGCTGAGTTAACCAAAGGCGGCAAGAAAATTCTCATGTGGCTGGAAGAGAGCCGGGAGCCTACGGAACATATTTTGAATGAAATGCTGGAACATGCAGAAAAATTCCACGAATTTGAAAATTCCATCTCCTTCATGATTCGTACTCCGGAAGCCAAGCAGGATCCTCTTCTGGCAAAAGTGCTGAAGATGTTCCCGAATGTTTCCATCTATTACGATTCCTTTGAAGAAAACATTGAACTTCTGGGAAGAAGAATGTACGTTGATCCAGACAAGCTTCCGCTAATTCTGGTAACTAATGGCGAGTCTGTAGGGATTTATGCAACCAGCGGCTATAATGTTGGAACTGGCGATATGTTGATCCGTATTATGGAAGAAGTGCCGGAAGTATAAATTGCATTTAAAAGAAGATATAGTAGTTTTTGAAGTATATAGTAGAATTTCTAAGAAATATAGAGATGGTTTTCTTTGTGCTCTAGAGGTGCGCAGCAAAGCATAATAAGGAAAATTGCAAGGCCTCTGAATGTAGCGCATTAAATAGGAGTAAATCGGAAGCCATCTCTAAATGGAGTAAATTATGAATAAATACACAGAAATTCACCCAAATGGACAACGCGCGTATCAGTTTGTAGCTGACACGGCATACGTCCGTGAATCCGGCACTAAGGGGGAGCACAAAGCAGCTGAATACATTTTGAAGGAAGCGGAGCAGGCAGCAGCCCAGACGGGAAAGTCTGTCTACATTCAGACACCCCGCATGGAATTTTTCCAGTGTCCGGATTTTCAGCAGAAAAAGGCAGAGCTGGTAATCTGCCAGCCTTATAAGAAGGCTTATCCGGTGCGTGCCTACCTGAATGGCGCCTGCACCCTGGAAGAGGGCATCACAGCACCATTTCTCTTCGTGGGAAAAGGAGACGACATCAGTCTTTCCAAGGCAAAAGGGGCAGTTGTGCTGGTCTGCGATCCTATTCGTGAAGATATGATAAATAAAATAAAAGCAGCAGGTGCACTTGGCTTTGTAACCATATGCGGCACGCCGCTGGATCAGGGGGAAGACCGGATTCCAACCCAGTACCGCCGCAAGGCAGGTGATCTTCCAGGCGCATCTATCCATTATCTGGATGCAGTGGAAATCGTGGAGAAACAGGCATCCAAGTGCTGCCTGAACATTCAGCAGAGCGAGATTTCCCGCAATTCCGCCAATGTGGCAGTACGCATTCTGGGAACTGATTTTCCAGAAGAAATCGTTACGGTAACGGCTCATTATGATTCTGTTCCGGAAGGCCCTGGTGCATATGACAATATGTCCGGCGGAGCCATGGTGATGGAAGCTTTTCATCATTTCGCAGAGCACAGACCAGCCAGAACTATGGAGTTCATCTGGTTTGGCTCCGAGGAAAAAGGTCTGGTTGGAAGCCAGAATTATGTGAAATCCCATGAAGGAGAAATGAGCAGCCATGTGTTTAATCTGAATGTAGACCTGGCAGGGCAGCTCCTGGGAGGAAACGTTCTGGGAGTAACTGCAGATCCGACTGTCTGTGCAGAACTGAAAAACCTCATGGAAGAAAATCAGCTGGGTGTTACCATCAAAAATCAGGTCTGGGCCAGCGATTCCAATACTTTCGCATGGAAAGGTGTGCCAGCGCTTACCTTAAACCGTGACGGCTTTGGCATGCATACAAGACACGATACAGTAGAATATATATCTCCTCGCGCACTGGAAGAAGGGGCGAAAACTCTCTGCACAGCAGCTGCATGGGTGGCAAACGAGCCAGAACTTTCCTTTGAACGGGAAATTCCAGAGGATATGAAGAGAGAACTGGAAAAGTATTTTGCCTAATGTTACAGGAAAGGACATTATAAAATGAATAAAGTAATCGAAGAAAGAACAAAACGTACCGAATGGTACCGTGACGCCCGTTTCGGCATGTTTATTCACTGGGGACTTTATGCAATCCCTGCCAGAGGAGAATGGGTGCGCAGCGTGGAGCAGATTCCACATGAGGACTACTGCCATCTCACAGAAGAGTTCACAGCTGAGAATTACAACCCAAGAGAGTGGGCGCGTCTTGCGAAAAAGGCAGGCATGAAATATGCTGTGCTCACAGCCAAACACCATGACGGCTTTTGCCTTTTTGACACCAAACTTACTGACTACAATTCCATGAATGCAGCCTGCCACAAAGACCTGGTAAAAGAGTTTCTGGAGGCGTTCCGCGCGGAAGGAATCAAAGTCGGTCTGTATTTTTCCATCATAGACTGGCGCCATCCGGATTTCCCGCACTATGGAGATATGCACCATCCAATGCGCAACCATCCGGAATGCTCCAATGAAAACCGCGATTTCGACCGTTATCTGGAATTTATGTTTGGTCAGATTAAAGAGCTTCTTACCAATTATGGTAAGCTGGATCTGATGTGGTTCGACTTCTCCTACGGAAATATGAAGTGCGACAAATGGAAAGCCCAGGAGCTGATTTCCATGGTGCGTTCCATCCAGCCTTGGCTGATCATTGATAACCGTCTGGAGGGCAGTGCTGAGGACTCCGGTTCTATTCTTACTGCAAATCCTACCGAATATTCCGGCGATTTCGCATCTCCGGAGCAGATGATCCCGCCAGCAGGAATCCGCAATGAGCTTGGTGATCCGGTACCATGGGAAGCCTGCCTGACCCTGAATAACAATTGGGGCTATTCCTCCAGTGACCGTCATTATAAATCAGCTGAAATGGTCATCCACATGCTGGTTGAGTGTGTCAGCAAGGGCGGCAACCTGCTCCTGAATGTGGGTCCTGATGCAAAAGGCCGTATTCCGAAGGAGTCTGTGAAGATTCTGGAAGAAGTAGGAGAGTGGATGGACGAGAATTCCAAGAGCATCTACGGCTGCGGCTATGCTGAGATTGATAAACCGGAATGGGGCCGCTACACCCGCAGCGGAAATAAGATCTATGCCCACGTTATGGAACCTCAGGCAGGAGCAATCCCTCTTACCGGAATTCACGGTAAGATCAAAAAACTCCGCCGTCTTTCCGACAATTCCGAGGTAAAGCTTACGGATTACTGGAACCTGAAGGAATACTCCCAGAATCAGTTCTTTTTCCTCAACGCTGACACCTGCGACAGCTACCCGCTTCCAGATGCCCGGGATACGGTTGTGGAAGTAACGCTGGAAGAAACAGAAGAATAAACAGAAGAAGAAACAGAAAGGGACTGCCGGGAAATGGCAGCCCCTTTTTGGATTTATAAGAAAGCCAATCTCTGGCACTTTCCTGAACTGGGCAGTGTTTATAAGAAAGCTAGAGCGTGTTTGGAAAATCATTCCCGCAATCTGCACGCCCCACTTTGCGGGAGATTTCACCCGAATTCGGTTGCCGTAGCCCGCTGCGGCGCCCTCATCCGGGCGAAATCTCCCACAAAGTGTGACGCACATCTTGCAGAAAACCTTTTTCAAACACGCTCTGGTACAACAATGATCGTCATTGCTTTTCCTGCCCGGTGGGGTTCTTCGTTGGTGGCGTAATATTATACCAGGTCTTTCCTTCATCCTTGGTCTGATAGACGGCAGTAGGGCTCACATAAATAAAGTTATCAATTTTTTTGTCTTCTCCAAATGTATAATAGGCGAATCCATCCTTTGTTTCTGTAGTACTATTATTATTCTGAACCTTATAGAAAGGGCTGTTTTCATAGGTCGAAGGCTGCAAGGTCCATTTATCCAGTGCGTCCTTGAATGGACCACCGCCTGCATAGTAGACACGGACTTTTACTGTCTTTGCACCGATTCGAAACGTCTGATTTGAAAAATATGCGGCGTTATTATCCATATTGCCTGTGTTTTCTAGTGTATTGAAATTAAGATAATTGTTTATGGAATAATCAATCGTTCCAGAATAGCCTCCACTCCAATTTAAAATAGCTCCCGTATCTTTCTCGTAGGAAACCATACAAAATCCGTCTTCGTCTGGTTCCCCAATCCAGTTGTCTTTATCGTTGTTACTGATTCCTCCGACTGTGAGTGTCGAGCTCGTCTGCCAGCCCAGCTTTTTTTGCGCAAGATCCACTTTGATCGGTTCCGGGATTTCTGTATCTATTGCTTCGGCCATGATCTTCGCATAAGCAGAGCGCACATTAGCCAGATCTGTTGCTTCTCTGGATTTTTCAAGCTGGCTGGAAAAAATGGGAATGGAGATTGCCACAAGTTGGTGCTAGAATATAAATAGTACAAGCCAAAATGAGAAATTCCAAATACACATAAGCATGATACAATAGAGACATG
>NZ_JBCOME010000114.1:0-4277 GCF_040924365.1 Ruminococcus sp. 1001136sp1_2201st1_G3_2201SCRN_220225
CCTTTACTCTGCTCCTTTATGGACTTTTTTCCGGTATCTTCCTGGGCGGATGGATCATGGCACTTGCTGAGATGGCAGATGTTTTCCCCATCTTTTCCAGAAGGATCAAACTGACCAATGGAATCCGATGGGTCGTGATCGCAGTGGCCTTCGGAAAAGCTTTGGGATCTTTGTATTATTTTTATAAACGGTGGTTTCCCTGAATTGCGTAAAAAAATCAACGCAGCTAATTTTCTATAATAAATAAGAAGGAACGTTTTTACCAGACTTTCCTTTTTTATCCTTCTTTGACACCTTGGCGCTTTCTTCTTTATTTTCTCCGGTGATTATCGGACATTCATCTGACAGGTCACGGTACCATTTCCGATAATCTGCAGGAGAACAGCCCATCTCTTTTCGGAAAGTCTCTGAAAAATAGCTTGCTCCTGCAAAACCATTTTCCATTGCAATCTCTCCCATGGAAACTGTCTTCTCCAGAACTGCATCCATACTGTTCCAAATTCTGCATTTCTGCAAATATTCGAATGGAGTCATCTCCATATGTTTCTTAAAGAAACGGCAAAAATCACCAGTGCTTACCTGACATGCTTCTGCCATAGCAGAAAGAGTCAGTTTCTCGTTACAATGCTCAGTGAGATATCCTGTCATACGATTCAGTTTCACCCGTTCTCTGATCACTGCATTCTTACATTCCGGACGCGGCTGGGCAAATTTCTTATAAAGACTTCCCCATGCAGTGAACAGCCAGCTCTTCATATCCAGTTCATAGGCCATATCCCTGCCTTCTGCTGTCTGCGCAGCGGCGAGAAGTGCCTGAAGAAGAATGTCTTCATCTGTATCTTCCTCAGCTGACGGCATAAACCTGCAATAAGCGAATGATTCTGCTTCTGCAACCGGTGAAATATATTTATTCTGAAGGCTCTCATCTCCAGCTGCCAGATACTCTCCAGTCACCTCAATTATATAAAAACTGCTGCTTTCCGTCTCCCCTCTAACCAGACGATAGGACTGTCCTGCATTGATAAATAACGCCTCGCCAGCTTCCAGATCTACTTTCTCCTGATTTATCTGACACTGTATTTCTCCTTCTTCTGCCAATAGAAAAGTGAATGCATTCCCACTGATGCATGGCATATGTCCAAATTCCGGCTGAAGCAGTCCCAGCTTATAGATTCTGATCTTATTCTCAGTTTCCTCTGTAAGGAGCTGTACTCCCTTCCCTATAAAATATTTTCCCATAAGGTACCTCTCTTCTTCGGTTTATAATATGAGGCTACTGTCATTCTGTTTATGAGCAATAGCATCATCTTCCGTAATAACTATAACAATACTATCATGATAGTATAAATTCAGCTAAAAAGAAAGTATATTTTACATATTTTTTCACATAATAATAGAAACCAAAAGGTTACTGTACTCTAAGCAAGCAATTCCATTCATCATAGCTACAGGAGGCATTTATGAACAGTTCCATACCAAAAGCAAAGCAGAAACAATACGCCGACTATGTAAAACAGATCACCCCTACCCACAGTCTTCCCATGAACATGGCAAAGGCTTTTTTCACAGGCGGTGTAATCTGTGTCGTTGGGCAGATTATAACAAATTTTGCAAAATCCAGAGGATTAGACCAGGATATGGCCGGTACCTGGTGTTCTGTTACCCTGGTTTTCATCAGTGTTATTCTTACTGGATTTAATATTTATCCAAAGATTGGAAAATTTGGCGGAGCGGGAAGTCTGGTTCCAATCACCGGTTTTGCTAATTCCGTAGCCGCCCCTGCCATTGAATATAAAACGGAGGGTCAGGTCTTTGGAATCGGCTGCAAGATTTTCACCATTGCAGGTCCTGTAATCCTTTACGGAATCATGAGTTCCTGGATTGCCGGAGTGATCTACTATCTTCTGAAAATAATGGAGGTGATTTCATGAATCCACAGACACCAGCCAGACTTACCGGTTCTGCCAGTATGAGCTTTCAGAATCCGGTTTACGTTGTAAGCTGTGCTTCTGTAGTTGGAAAAAAGGAAGGGGAAGGACCTCTTGGAAGCAAATTTGATCTGGTCTGCGAAGAACCTATGTTTGGAGAGGCTACCTGGGAAGCTGCGGAAAGCACCATGCAAAAAGAAGCAGCCGCATTGGCCCTTGGAAAAGCCGGACTTACTCCAGGGGATATCCGCATGACCTTCGCAGGTGATCTTCTGGCTCAGACTACCGCCTCTTCCTTTGGAATTGCCGGAATGGGAATCCCATTTTACGGACTTTTCGGTGCATGCTCCACCATAGGGGAATCCCTCTCTCTTGGCGCCATGTCTGTTGCAGCCGGATACGGAGAACATATTCTCTGTGCCACTTCCAGCCATTTTGCCAGCGCAGAAAAAGAATTCCGATTTCCTCTGGCTTACGGAAACCAGCGTCCTCTCTCAGCCACGTGGACGGTTACCGGGAGCGGTGCCTGTGTTCTCTCCGGAACTTTGCCTGTTCCGAAAATTCCGGAAAAGACTGATCCGCTAATTTCAGCAGAAGGATGTGTCCAAATAACAGGACTCACCACTGGAAAGCTGATTGACTTTGGACTTAAGGATTCTCTGAACATGGGTGGATGCATGGCACCTGCCGCCTGCGATACCATTTACCGGAATTTTTGTGACTTTGACCGAACACCTGATGATTATGATGCAATCTTCACCGGAGACCTGGGAGCTGTTGGAAAACGGATCCTGCTGGATCTGTTAAAAGAAAAAGGATATGATATAGAGTCCATTTATCAGGACTGTGGACTTTTAATCTTTGATGGTGAAACACAGGATACTCATTCTGGTGGAAGTGGTTGTGGATGCAGTGCATCTGTGCTGGCTGCTTATATTCTGCCGGAACTGGCAAAAGGAACCTGGAAAAAGGTGCTCTTTGTTCCTACAGGAGCATTGCTTTCCAAAACAAGTTTTAATGAGGGAGATTCCATTCCGGGGATTGCACATGCTGTAGTATTAGAGCATGTTTCAAAAAAAGATCAAAAGCAGTAAACTAAATAATTGTGCGTACTTCCTGTATAATTGCAGTCCTATAAGCCGTACTGTATTAATTATAATCTGTCTCTACCAACTATCTTTTTCTGTATCTATGAGGAGATGATTTCATGGACTATTTTAATGCATTCTGGGTAGGTGGCCTGATCTGCGCCCTTGTCCAGATTTTACTTGATAAAACCAAACTTATGCCTGGACGTGTCATGGTTCTTCTGGTATGCACCGGCTCTATTCTTGGCGCCATAGGCATTTATCAGCCTCTGATTGATTTCGCCGGTGCCGGTGCTGCTGTGCCATTACTTGGTTTCGGGAATACACTATGGAAAGGTCTGAAAGAAGCCATCGACACAGATGGTGTCATCGGGCTTTTCACAGGAGGCTTCACCGCCTGCGCAGCTGGTGTCTCTGCAGCCCTGATTTTTTCTTATCTGGCAAGCTGGTTTTTTAAACCGAAAATGAAAGAATAACAACGTACTTTATCCTTGCCTGAAACCAACATTTTTTACAATGGGAGTGAATTTCATGAGTGACACACTATACATCCAAACCGAAGAAAACGTGGAGGTTCATCACCCCCATGTCTATCTTCAGGACATTGCCAAGCTATCCTGCACCAATTCCAAAATTTTAAATCACCTAAGGGTTCTCCCGGTAGCAAACCTGGATCCGGACAAGACAGGCCGGTATGTGATTTCTGTTATGGATCTTATAAATGATATCCAGCTCAAAGAGCCTGATCTTGATATTACGCATATTGGCGAACCAAACTTCATCATCACCTATCAGAAGGAAGGAACTGTCAATATTGTTATAAGATGGTGCAAAGTCATATTTGTCTGCCTCGCCACCTTTTTCGGTGCAGGCTTTTCCATTATGACCTTTAACAATGACGTAGACATCCCCGTTCTTTTCGAGCAGATCTACACCCAGGTCACCGGGCAGCCCACAACCGGCAATACGGTCCTGGAAATCTCCTACTCTCTCGGTATCGGTCTTGGTGTCCTGTTCTTCTTCAACCACTTCGGTAGAATAAAGCTCACCGACGATCCTACGCCTATGCAGGTGCAGATGCGTTTATATGAAGATGATGTAAACACCACCATCATTGAAGATATTTCACGAAATAAAGAATGACCGCTCACAGTAAGTTACTGTTCACTCCGTGACCAGTAACACGCTTCGCGATGCACAGAAATCATGCATTCGCATGATTTCGCGCCGCAATTTGCACCAAGCCGTTGCTATTTTTATA
>NZ_JBCOME010000115.1:0-4205 GCF_040924365.1 Ruminococcus sp. 1001136sp1_2201st1_G3_2201SCRN_220225
CATCTGGAATATCCACATTGATGGAAATGTAAAAAATTCCACCCCTCAGCTTCTGGAATTTCTGGACCAGCAGGGAATTACCCATGGGATCCGTAAAAATCAGGTTAACTGTACCCGGATTGCCGACCTTCTCAGGAAAAACTACCCGGATATTACTTTTGTTTCCGCCAGGGTTCAAGGTACCCGGCTTCTTCTTACCATTCAGGAAGAAAACCTCACAGAAGGTATCCGGCAAACAAAATCTCCATGCAATCTGATTTCCAATCTGGATGGGAAAATTGTGAATATGGTTATCAGAAATGGAACTCCACTTGTTAAAACTGGAGACATTTGCAAACAGGGTGATATTCTGGTATCTGGCGAGGTGCCAATCCTGAATGACAGCCAGGAGGTTGTACGTGTGGAATATGTTCCGGCAGACGCAGACATCTATGTGCGCCATCAGATTGCCTATTATCAGGAGGTCCCCCTTTCCTATGAAAAAAAGGTTCAAAGCGGCACTTCAAAAACCAGCTGGTATTTTCGTGTTGGTGACTTCGTTTTTGGCGCAGATACAGGAAAAAAATCCAGATATATAACCTCAACGGAAGAAATCCCCTGGAAACTTACCGAGAATTTCGTCCTTCCTTTTTCCCTGGGAAAAATCACCCGAACACCTTATAAGATACAGAGCACAGTTTACACGAAAGAACAGGCTCAGAAGAAAGCAGTGCAGCAGCTGAGAATATATGAACAAAAACTTCTGAATAAAGGAATCCGGATTGCAGATTCCCGGTTGTCTGTCACATTTGACAGTACAAATTGTACTGTGCAGGGTACATTGACAGTAGATGAAAAAAGCGGAAAGAAGCAGAATATAGAATTCAGTCAGGAATCATAAGTGTTGAAAAACAATCTTTAGAGTGGTATACTTTTACCCAGAGATATTTTTGAACAGACACAAGGAGGAGCAGTTTTTGAAATCCACGAATATAGAGATTGACTCATTAGATATTTTACAGGAGCTTTTTGGAATCAATGATAAGCTGATCAAGGTGATTGAGAATCGTCTTGGCGTATCCATTACCCAGAGAAATTCCTGCATTACCGTAAGTGGGACTAATGACGGCAGGATACATTCAGCTGTGAATATTATTGAAGCCATGAAGGAAGCTCTTGAAAAACAGCAGCAGCTTTCCGTGGATATGATCCATCGTTTTCTGGATGAGACCGAGGAAGAGGATGACAGCGAGGAGGATATTGCAGACAGCACCCGCAAGGTGCTGGGGGATGCAGTGACTTTGAATTATAAGAATATTCCAATTCGAACTAAGACAATTGGACAGAAAAATTATATCACTGCTTTGAAGAACAATACGGTTACTATCTGTATCGGACCTGCCGGTACAGGTAAAACATACCTGGCAGTTGCTTATGCGGCAGAGCTGTACCGGAATGACGAGATTGAGAGAATCATTCTCAGCCGTCCGGCCATTGAAGCGGGCGAGAAGCTTGGTTTCCTTCCGGGAGATTTACAGGAGAAGGTTGATCCTTATCTGAAGCCGCTTTACGATGCACTAAATGACGTATTCGGGCCAGATCAGGCTGCGAAGTTAAGAGAACGGGGAATCATTGAGGTTGCACCTCTTGCATATATGCGAGGCCGTACTTTGAATAACAGTATGATCATCATTGATGAGAGCCAGAATGCCACACTTCCTATTTTGAAAATGGCACTTACCCGTATTGGTACTGGTTCTAAGATGATTCTTACCGGCGATGTAACACAGATCGACCTTTCCAAAGAGACGGATTCCGGACTTCAGAAGTGTGCTTCTATTTTGAAAAATGTAGACGATATTGCTACTATTTCCCTGACGAACCGTGATGTTGTCCGCTGCAAGATCGTGAAGGACATTGTTAAAGCATTTGAGAAAGAGGAAGCGAAAGCCCAGGAAAAGACCCAGAAGCGGGCAGTTCGGCGGACAAGCCGGTAATTGGGAAGCCAGGACAAGATTTTCAGTAAATGACAATCAATATCCTGTGGGAAGATTAATTTGAAACTGAAATGTGAATTTTACAGAATAATTCAAACAAAATAGTAAAATTGAACATATGGTGTCGCCTGTTTGAGAAATCAGGCAGATGTCATACAGGAGGAATAAGTTTTGGTAACAATAGAATACGAATGCGAGACCGATTTTGACCTTGGACTTGACTGTCCGGCGCTTGCGAAGATGGTTGCAGAGAAGGTGCTTGACATGGAGAAATGTCCATGGGATGCACAGGTAAATTTGGTTCTCACAGATAATGAAGAGATTAAAAGGGTAAATACAGAGTTCCGTGGCATTGAGAGAGCTACTGATGTTCTTTCTTTTCCAATGCTGCCATTTGAAACACCGGCAGATTATTCTGTGGCTGAAGATGATGAGTCCTGCTTTGATCTTGACAGTGGAGAGCTTCTTCTGGGAGATATTATGATTTCTGCAGAACGTGCTGCTGCCCAGGCAGAAGAGTATGGACACAGTGTAAAGAGGGAATTTTGCTTCCTAGTTGCACATAGTATGCTACACCTTCTGGGATACGATCACATGACTCCGGAGGAAGCCGCAGATATGGAAGCACGCCAGGCGAAGGCACTGGAGGAACTTGGAATTACCCGTTAAATTTTTTTGTGCATGACCCTATAGCTGGAGAGGCTTTTGCTGTTTGCCGTGAATAAGTTACTATGAAAGTTCCGGATGGCAGTTGCAAAGCGACTGATTTTCATATAAGGTGATGTCATCAGCAGGTGGCATTACCATTCCGGATGTATTTATAAGTGGCGGTTTCTGCAGTTTCTGTTCAGTTAGAAGGTTAAATATATATGCATAAGGAGGAGAAGACATGAAGAAAAAAATATTTAAACTTCTCACAGGAATGTTGCTTTCCTGCGCACTTGCAGGATCCACAGTAGCGGTACAGGCAGAGGAAGCCGGGACAGATACCGTGAAGAGTTATCTTACCGGAGAGGATGTATCTGTCGGCATTGGCCACAGACGTCCCATCGCAGTTATGCTTGGCAACGATACCAATGGCGCTCCACAGAGCGGAACTGAGAACGCAGGAGTCATTTATGAAGCACCGGTAGAGGGAAGCATCACCCGTCTCATGGCGATCATCGAGGACTATGACAATATTCCAAGGATCGGTTCTGTGCGAAGCTGCCGTGATTACTTCCTGTTCTATGCAAATGAGTATGATGCCATCTATTCTCATTATGGACAGGCTGTATATGCACTTCAGTATCTGGACCAGCACCTGATCGACAATCTGAACGGACTTACACTTGGAAATGCTTACTATCGCAGCACTGACCGTGTAGCACCGCACAATGCTTACACTGATTTCTCCCATCTTCAGGCAGGAATCCAGAGCCAGGGCTATAGCCAGGATTATAAAGAGGACTATAATGGTCATTTCCAGTTTGCACCGGAAGGAACTGAGACAACCCTGGATGACGGAGTTTCTGCAAATGTTGTGAAGCTTGATAATTTCGCTTATAACCATCCGTGGTTTGAGTACAATGCAGAGACTAAGGAGTACAGCCGCTTCCAGTTTAATGCACCGCATATTGACCAGAACACAGGTAATCAGCTGACATGTGAGAATATTATTTTACAGTATTCCAACTATGTTCCATATGATCCAAATGGTTATCTGAACGTAGATACCCAGTCCGGAGGTGAGGGCAAATACATCACCAGAGGCAAGGCAATCGACATCCACTGGACAAAGGATTCCCAGTGGGGAATCACTCATTATTATGATTCCAATAATCAGGAGATTCAGCTGAATCCTGGAAAAACATGGGTCGAGATCGTGCTGAATGATTCTGTAGGTTCTGTGTCTTTACAGTAAAATAAATTAAAAATGGAGAGGGACGTCATAAGATAAGGCGTTCCTCTTTTGTATTTACGTGAAAAACATGCTCTAGAGCCTGTCTGCACGAGCGCATGATGCAAATGAACGCGTTTTGACTTGATTTGCAAAAGTGATAGGACGATCAAAACACGGTAGAGCTCTTTCAGACTATGCAATATTTTACAGAAACAATAATTCTACACGTTAAAATGTGAAATTTTTCTGAAATTAAGAACTGTTTACCTGAAACCATGGACGAAATGAAAAAAATGATGTAAGATAAGAAATTGATATGTATGAAAACTACATGGAAACATAATAAC
>NZ_JBCOME010000116.1:0-4116 GCF_040924365.1 Ruminococcus sp. 1001136sp1_2201st1_G3_2201SCRN_220225
TAACTACACGGCTCACTGGCGATTACCGTGACCGGACTTACACCGGCAAGTGTAGTCCAGCTTTGCTGGACACACGCGAAAAAAAAGACAACCACTTTTCTAATGGCTGTCTTTTCATACTTTTTATAAAGTTCCTGGCTCTCTCATGCACCAGGTTCCGCATGCACAGAACTTTATAGTATTATTCTATTCGTTACGAAATCATATGTCAATTCCATAACGGTTGCATTATAGCTTCATTTGGATAGCAAAACACTACCGTGTATTTAACTTTTTGATTTTTAGTCCCAGCTGTTCAATCTCCTTGGAATAATTTTTCATCTTTACCAGATTATATAATTCAAAGAAAAACTCCAAATGTAAAAGAGAGTCTTTTACCTCAAATGAAAACTGATCTGCCATTGTCATTGCAGATACAAGAAAATCCATTAGAAGTGTGTCTCCCGATGTACTCATCAAAAAAGCTCCCCAGTATTCCAGCTTTCCTGTGTGCCTCTCTTCATCAATGTCTAATATCAGATTTCCGCCCTGCATCTTTGCAATCTCGGCAGCTTTTGGATAAAGATTTCCCAGCAAATAATCATAACATTTTTCACTTTTCACTAACTTGTACTGAGAAAACTCCAGATCTGCTTTTTTCATTAACAAATCACAGGAATCCTTTGATGGCTTATTTTCTGTTTCTGAAGCATGATCAGAAAATAGCTCTTCCATTTCTGCATCATATGCTTCCTTATAAAATGCTTCAAATTTCATTTTTCATTTTCATATACAGGTAAAATAGCTTATCTGTATTCCTTCCATATTTTTTATTACTATATCACTTTTTCCTTGTTTTGACCAGTATAACGGACAATATAATTTTTCTTTTTTCATAAAATAGAAACATCAGCATTGACACCTATACTGGTCAAAAAGGGGAATGTTTATGGAACAAAAACTAAGATGTGATATCAGCATTGGACCAAACCTTCAGAAGCTCCGCAACAAATACGGAATCTCCCAGGAAAAGTTATGTGCCATACTCCAGCGAAATGGCTGTGACATTGGCCGCACAACTTACGCCAAATATGAGAATGGAGAGCTTAATGTAAAAATCAGTGTACTATTAGAATTAAAAAAAATATATAACTGTTCCTTCGACGCATTTTTTGAAGGTCTGGAAGAACCAAAATAAGCCCGGTATTATCCAACCGGGCTCGATTTCATTCTAAGCAGCATTTTTTAAATCAAGGCTTAATTGTCCTGCCTGCTCCCATGTTTTTGTTGGTATTCCGCAATCATGCAAAGCATCTTCATACCGTACTCCATTATTTTTTAAGTTCATGCAAATATTATAGTGATTTGGATGTGTAACAAGCATCCTTTGAAAGCGGTTTGGTTCAGCCTCTAAATGTGCGCCGAAGCCACAGAACATACAACCAGTTCTTTGTTCACCAGTTGTATAGTACTGTCCAAACTCATCCTGCCAGATATCTCCGTATGCAGAACTGATTTCAATATCATGTTCCACAATATAACGTAACACATCTGGCCTTGTCCAGGGACCAAGTGGCTGACTTTTTATAGTAGATCCAGTATAAACATTGCATCCTGTTTTAGCGTACAAATGTCCTCTTACAAAGCTTTCATCTTGCGTAATTCCAATATAAGGCTTCCTGCCAGTTTCTCTTTCGTATCTGGCAAATGGTTCCTTTTTCAAAATAATACAGCATTTTTCACTTATCTCATATTCCGTAGCAAGAAAAAATCGCCATTTCTTAGCTAATACGCCAAATTTCCCACGCTCATCCCCATATAGCAAATAGTTACGATAACGGTCACTCAAATTACCATGACGAAGTTTACGTACTTTGAGCGCAGTCTCCTTTGATATAAGAGGAAAACCAAATTGATCCACAACTTCCGAAAAATAAGCCCGTTTCCCAGACTTCCATTTAGGATAAATTTCTACATAGTTACCACTTGCCTTACGTGCGTGCCGTACAATTTCTGGGAATTCCAGGCCTGTGTTCGAAAATACAGCTGGTATCTCATCCCCTAATACTTTTCGTATCATATATAAAAGCGCTGTGCTATCCACCCCACCAGAATAACTTAGATATACCTCTCCATACCAGTTTTCATACCATTCACGTATTCTCGCTTCTGCAAGCTTCACTTTTATTTCATAGGGCAGGTATTTCCGCTGACTAAATTGCCACTCATTTAATTTCAATTCATCCTGAAGAATGTACATTTATTCAGCTCCATTAACCTACGGATATTGAAAGAAAATATCCGTAGGTTCGTCCCTATGCAGCCAGTGCTACAACACCAGTGCCCTCCTCATAGAAATTAATACAGTAGCAAACTGTATCTGTCTCAAACTTTACACGTTCATCATTCTGCTCCAATACTCGCATGTTTTTTCCAGTTGAACGCCACAATCCATTCTGACAGTAGTGAGCTTTCTGTCCTTCTTTCAATGGCTGCATCACAGATCCATATAATACTATCATGGGCTTAAATTTCATTCGCTTTCCTCCTTTCTGATAATTTTTCAACTAAGCCACCTCCTTTTTTGCGCACAAAAAAAGCACAGAACCGACATTCATTCTTCAAATAAATCAATGTCTTTCTATGCTTTTATTTGTACATATGATTGGTTAAAATTTTTCTCCAGGCCATAAGCCTGAACAAAATATCTGTTTCTGAATCCAGAAACAAAAATGATTACATATTTATAATATCTATATATAGTTATTTTGTCAACCATATAATACAATATATTGTATTATTATATTTATTAATATGGGAACTTCACAACACATATAATCAAACGGTATACAAACTCCTCATATAAATCTTGATCAAATCGACTGTTTACGTTTGCATATTTATATAATAGCGGATTATATAATTCTAATATCTGAACCATCGCAGTATCATCCATCGTTTTTGCCCTGTTAAGAAGTTCACTAAATCCCATATTTATTTTTCTCCTATGATTTTTCTTAGTTTTGTAAGTGTATTGAAATATATATCTTTAGCATGTAACTCACTGATTTCTACAAGTTCCCCAATTTCACGAAAAGTTTTACTTCCAATACACCGCAATACTAATATCTCAATCTGAAGTGTATTTAAAGCAGAAATGGCAGAATAGAGCGTGGGATCCTCAATACTATTTAATACGTCTCTTGCATGAAATTCTTCACCATCTTCGATTTTATAATCTATACAGACATTCTCTAACATACGTTCTGCAGCCTCATCCTCAATAGAATCAACCTCATCCAAAGATGTCTCTGTTTTGATTATTTTAGTCTGCCCTATCAGGTATTCTTTTTTTGCATTCAGTATTGCAACTTTTAAATACGCTCCAAACTTTCTCTTTAGTTCTTTATCTATTTTATCTGGCATTATTGCCCCCTAATTTGTAATCATGTAAAACCTTCTTCAGCTGGCGGAGCCCTTTGCAATTTGTCATAATAACAACGACTTTTACAATTAAAACAGACTACTGAAATAGCTTTCCAGTAGTCCGCACAAACCAGGTAATGTTGAGTATCCTTCTGCGTTTTATGAATTTTTTGTTTCCTCCTGCCTGATTGATCCATGCCGCAATAGTGATAATCGCAAACATTAACATGAAACCAGGAATTATATTTTCTTTTACATTCCATATATAATACGATTCAAAAAATCTTTGGTATCATTATTTCATAGAATTTTCACAATTTTTGTATAATTAATTTATGCAATTTAACACTTTCTTTTACAGCCAAGCCAAACACCCAAAATACTATTTTCTTAGAAAATCATCCAGTTCTGAATCATAGGCCTTGATTTCTTCTATTGAAAGAGTGTCTACTTTTTCAAATACCCTATCAATCTGCTCGGAGCTCATATCGTCTTCTTTTTCCTTTTCAATAACATCTGTCAATTGTTCTTCTGACAGCCCTTTCTGAAAAAGATGTCCACATTCCGGGCAAATTCTATATGCCTTTCTAATTTTACTTTTACACTCCGGGCATGTTTTCTTTTGAAAATTTTCAGTGGTCCTATGTCAAGATTTAGTACAAGTTAAAATAAGAAATTTCTCCCTATTTTAACCTGCCAGAAGCTCAGCCT
>NZ_JBCOME010000117.1:0-4005 GCF_040924365.1 Ruminococcus sp. 1001136sp1_2201st1_G3_2201SCRN_220225
ATCCAAGAATGATCGGTTTTCCAGGTGAGGCCAAGTTTCGCGGTCACGGAGTAGCCTATTGTGCCACCTGTGACGGAGAATTTTTCCGTGGAAAAGAAATTTTCGTAGTTGGCGGCGGGTTTGCTGCAGCAGAAGAAAGCGTATTTTTGACAAAATATGCAAGCCATGTAACTATTTTAATCCGTGGAAATGATTTTTCCTGCGCAGAAGCGGTAGCGGAAGCCGCCAAAAATCACCCTAAGATCACAGTTTTAACCAATACAGAGGTTGTCTATGTGGAGGGTGACCACACGCTGCGAAAGATCTGCTACAAAAATAAAAACACTGGAGAAGAAACCATTTTCGATTCTGCAGATGACACCTTTGGCGTATTTGTATTTGCAGGCTACGCGCCAAATACGGATCTGGTAAAAGACCTGATTGCTCTGGATTCCCATGGATATGTGGAAACGGACCGAACCCAGAAGACCAGCTGTCCGGGAATTTACGCAGCCGGAGATGTATGCCAGAAAAATCTCCGCCAGGTGGTAACTGCAGTGGGAGATGGTGCCACAGCTGCCACAGAGCTGGAAAAATATGCCGCAGCCATGCAGGGGAAAACCGGAATCCACCCGGAAAAGCCAATCAAAAAAGAGGCCGAAGTTCACAAGGAATCGCCCGCAGGAAAAGAAACAGAAGGGAAATCCTCAGCCGGTATTTTTTCACAGGATATCATAAACCAGCTGAATGTTGTATTTTCCATAATGGAGGGAAACCTGCAACTTGACCTGCATCTGGATTCCCGTCCCGTCAGCCAGGAATTGAAAGGCTATATGACAGAACTGGAGAAATATACAGACAAACTGACCGTACAGGAAGCGGACTCTGCTTCGGATTCTGCTGCCTTGCTGCCTTTTGTAGAAGTGCTGACTGCCTCCGGGGAAAAGACTGGATTAGCTTTCCACGGCGTGCCAGGGGGACACGAGTTTACCTCTTTTATCCTGGGATTATACAACGCCGCAGGACCAGGGCAGCCCCTTGACCCTGCCATCAGAGAACGTATCCTCGCTATCGACCATAAGGTGCACATGCAGATCCTGGTATCCCTTTCCTGTACCATGTGCCCGGATCTGGTAGTGGCAGCCCAGAGGATTGCCTCCTTAAATCTCCTTGTAACAGCAGAAGTATACGACATCGCCCATTTCCCGGATTTAAAGGAAAAATACAACGTTATGAGCGTCCCCTGCCTGATAATCAACCAGGATCAGGTAACATTTGGGAAAAAGAATATCCCGCAGCTGTTGGAATTGCTCTAATAAGATAATAAAAACTGTAATGATAAACTCCTATGGTTTATTGTTACAGTTTTTTAATTCAAGAAAATTTTTTATTCCCCGACCACAATTGTGGTAAAATAGCGGTAAGTAATAACTAATACCGTATTTCCGCAAAAGAATCTGTCTAAGCAGAGTGGTTATCGTCCAAATGGAGTGGTGTGACCCTGTAAGAAATGGTATGGTTATTGTTAGAAGTAACTAACTATTATATAACTCAGGAGGCACACAATGAAAAAGAAGTTCGTTTCTGTTTTATTAGCACTTACCATGTCAACTACCTTATCTGCCGGATTAACCAGTACCGTATTTGCAGAAGAAGCAGTAAGCACCGCATCTGAATGCTCTTATGACGGCGGCAGTGGCACCCAGGAAGATCCGTACCAGATTTCCTCGACAGATTCTTTCCTGACATTTGCCGCTAATGTAAATGACGGCTCAAACGCAGGTTATGCGGATACTTATTTTCTTCTGACAAATGATCTTGATCTTACAGGCATTGACTGGGAACCCATCGGCAATATGAATGACATGGAAAACCATTCCACCTTGTTTCTGGGCTCCTTTGACGGCGGAGATCACACAATTTCAAATTTAAAATATGAATCTGACAAATACAACTGCGGGGCTGGTCTTTTCGGCGTAAACTGCGGCGAAGTCAAAAATCTGACAGTGGAAAATGCAGAAGTAACCGTAACAGATGGCACCTCTCTGGCTATTGGCGGCGTTGTAGGATACAACATGGGATCAGTGGATCACGTAACCTTAAAAGGAAACTCCGTAATTACAGGCAACAACTGCACTGGCGGAATTGTAGGAGGCAACAACAATTCCGTAACCAACTGCTCCGCAGAAAATGTAACCGTCATCGTAATTGGAGATAATGAATTTGAAGAAAACCATATTGTGCAGGCAGATGTAGCAGAATGTGGTGGCCTGGTCATCGGCGGCGGTTTTGGCGGAACCATTGACAACTGCAGCGCAAGCGGAACTGTAAAGGCAGAAGGAAACGAACCGGTTGGTCTTGGCGGAATCGGCGGCTGTCTGGAAATGATGGATTCCATTACCAACTGCACCGCTGATGTCACAATTGAAAGCGCAAATGGCGGCCATGCGATCGGCGGTCTTTGTGGTTACGCAGGCACTCACTCCAATCCAGACGTATGCCTGGAAACAGAAGGATTTTCCACGAAAAATTATCCGTCCGTAATTGATAACTGCAAGATAACTGTTTCCATAAAAGCGGATGGAGCAACCCATGTAGGAGGTCTTATTGGCACCGGACTTTACTATTATGGAGAAGAAACCGTATTTAAAGTTACCAACTGTTCTGTAACAGGATCCATTGACGGTGCTGTAACACCAGGTACCGTTGCCGGCAGGGCAGTGGGCAGTGTAATAGAAAGCTGCGACGCAGACATTTTAATTGATGGTGTGCATGCAGACAATCAGATTGGCACCACTTCCTGCATGTACGAGAGTGCGGACCAGTAAGAGAGGAAAAAATGGAACAGCATCCGTTAACGGATTTTTTTGACCAGAAAGTTCAAAAAACAATGGGCAAAAACAACCGTACTATTTATAAAATGAACAATGAAACCGGAGAAGGAATCATCACGCAATATATTATTTTGCCTGGCATCCAGTTCTTTTATAACGATTTTCACATGAGCAATGGACAGAACCAGAATAAACTGCCTCACGCAGATGTTCTGGAACTGAACCATTGCAGGGAAGGGCGTTTTGAATGCAGATTTGCCAACGGCACTTATCAGTATATTGGAAGCGGTGATCTTGCCATCAACCTTCTTTCCAACCAGACCGTTTCAACCAGCTTTCCGCTGTCTCATTATCACGGCATCTCCATCACCATAGATTTACAAAAAGCAGACTCTGTCATCCGAAAAATCGGCGAGATGACAGGCGGACTGGACATTGATCTGTTTTCCATTGCCAACGGCTTTTGCAAAAATGGTACCTGTGCTGTAATTAGAAATCAAAATAAAATCAACCACATTTTTTCTGAACTGTACTGCACCAAGCCGTATATGCACGCTTCCTATCTGAAGGTCAAGGTCCTGGAACTGCTCCTTTATCTTGGAACTGAGAAAATACAGAATACCCAGGTAAAAGTTCCGTATTTCGCACATACTCAGGTAAAAAAAGTAAAAGAAATTCAAAAGTATATGGTTTCCAATTTGCGCCAGCATTACACTCTTGAACAATTGTCCGAGCAATTTGACATTCCTCTTACTTCCATGAAAGCATGTTTTAAGGGAGTTTTCGGCTGTTCCATTTATGCCTACATAAAATCCTACCGTATGCAGGCTGCAACCGTACTGCTTCAGAATTCTGACTGCAGCATTACAGAAATCGCCATGAAAATGGGCTACGACAACCCCAGCAAGTTTTCGGAAGTCTTCAAAAAAGAGTATGAGATGACTCCATCTGAATTTCGAAAGAAATACATAAAAGCATAATTGCACACTCCTTTACAAAAACATACCTTGACAAATCTCGTCTCAGCTTTACATTTTATAATAAAATACCTCAGGAAACGGAACGTTTATAGTCAAAGTCTCTCCCTGGATATCCGCGATCTGCTGGCAGAGGCCCAGCATCCGGTAAGGATTTGCATATCCGAAAAGTTTCATGATCTTATCAAACTGTTTTTCCCTTTTGATAAGATCTG
>NZ_JBCOME010000118.1:0-3963 GCF_040924365.1 Ruminococcus sp. 1001136sp1_2201st1_G3_2201SCRN_220225
ACCGCGAAACTTGGCCTCACCTGGAAAACCGATCATTCTTGGATGGGCTCCTGTTGCGAGCAGGATTCCAAAGCTTTTGTAGGAACCTTTATCGGTGGTTGTTTCCCAGATTTCTGCGCCGGATGCTTCTTCTGCTTTTTTTAGGCTGACAACATCCCCAAGCAAAAACTCTGCTCCGAAATGTTCCGCCTGTTTCTGCATGGCCTGGGTCAGTTCTTTCCCACTGGTTTTCATGACGCCTGGATAGTTTACCACTTCATCGGTAATGGTAATCTGGCCGCCGAATTTTTCCTTCTCAATTACCAGAACACGGTAGCAGGCGCGAGCCAGATATAAGGCAGCTGTCAGACCGGCAGGACCTCCTCCGATCACAACTACATCATAGAAATTTTCGTTCGACATTAAAGCATACCTACCAGATCAAGACTTGGCTTCAGAGTTTCGGCTCCTGGCTGCCATTTTGCCGGGCACACCTGGTCTCCGTGTTCTGCTACAAACTGGCTTGCCTGGAGACGGCGGAAAAGTTCATCTGCATTGCGTCCTACATTGCCGGCATTTACTTCATAAACCACGATCTTGCCTTCCGGGTTTACAATGAAGCTTCCTCTTTCTGCCATTCCGTCAGATTCGATCAGCACTTCAAAATCCTTGCAGAGTGCGTGGGTAGGATCTGCCAGCATTGGATAAGTGATCTTACCGATTCTTTCAGAGGAATCATGCCATGCTTTGTGGACAAAATGGGAGTCTGTAGAAACAGAGTAGATTTCGCAGCCAGCAGCCTGGAAATCAGAATATTTATTCTGCAGATCCTCCAGCTCGGTAGGGCATACAAAGGTAAAGTCGGCCGGATAGAAGAAAAATACGCTCCATTTTCCCAGAATATCGGCCTTGGTCACGGTTTTAAACTCCCCATTCTGATAAGCCTGAACAGAAAAATCACTTACTTCTTTATTGATCATTGACATTTTAAAATTCCTCCTTTTTTTGTAATAAGCATTCCCTGGAATGCAGGTATTAATGCAAGTTAGGCAAAACTAACCTTGTCTGCAATATATCATTTCTTTCTGGTGATGTCAATGAATTTTACGTAAGTGAATATCATTCTCAACAAGAATAATTACAATTTAGCAATACCACACTACAGTGCAGACAACCGTTCAAAAATATATTCCTTCTCTGACGACAAATCTTCTCTAAACCTATAGCCCAGTCTGTTAAATTTTTGTATATCAGCTGGATTTTCAATCCCTCTTTCTGCCATAAATCTGACCATTTCACCACGGGCCATTTTTGCATAAGTACCTTTTGTTACTAGCTTTTCTCCGGATAATTCACAAAATGTAATCGTTATATACGTATCTTTCGGTGACAGATATTTTTCTATGCATTTCGAATATTCCTTTGATGCCAGATTAATAATGATCTGGCTGTCATCAATGATGGACTTATACAGCATGTCTCCCCAATAGTCATACAAATTCCGGGTATTTCCTATTGTAACCTTTGCCTGCATTTCCAGACGATATGGTCTCACACCGTCCAGTGGCTTTAGGCTTCCATAAAATGCGGATAAGATTCTAAGATGCTTTTGGATATACTCAAATTGTCCGTATTCAAACACTGCTGGTGCCATATACTGGAATGCAATTCCCTCATAGGACAAAATAGCAGGAGTAAGCATGTGATAAAGATCCATATTTTCTAATCTTTCAAAGTTCTGCCTGGCAATCTTGTCATTGCATTTCCAGATTGCCTTCAGTTTATCTTTTTCCAGACCCTTCATCCAACTTAGTATCTCAGTTGTCTTATCAAGAAAATTCGGCATTCCCACTGGTGCTATGCTGTCCGTATCTGTAACCATCTTTTTTGCTGGTGATAATATAATCTTCATCACGTCAATTCCTTCAGCATATTTTCAGGATCATCTGCCGCTTTCACTTTATCATTTGCCTTTATGATAATTTCATTCTCATCAATCAGATATGTTGTCCGGACTACTCCCATAGAAACTTTTCCATAATTCTTCTTTTCTTTCCAGACGTCATATGCTTCAATCACTTTACGCTCCGGATCTGCCAATAAAGTAAATGCCAGTCCGTATTTTTCTTCAAATCTCTTATGGGAAGCTACAGAATCCTTACTAACACCAAGGATAACAGCTCCTTTTTCTGTAAACAAAGGATACCTTTCTGAAAATCCACATGCCTGTTTCGTACAGCCAGCTGTATTATCTTTCGGGTAAAAATATAAAATCACTTTCTTTCCGGCATAATCGCTTAACTTATGCATGTTTCCATTCTGATCCGGCAACTCAAAATCAGGGGCTTTTGTTCCTGTTTCCAACATTTTTTAATCCTCCGTTTCTGTAGCTTCCGCTTTCTTTCTTGTTTTTTTACTGCCAGAAATCATTTTATGTCCTGTATAGATAGACATTATCATACAAAGCAGAGAGCTTAATGCGAAATATTTATGGCTTGATTTTAAACCTTTGTAACCGGTATAAAAAGCTCCGATTATTGTAATAAGTGCTCCGATAGACCAATATTTATGTGCTTTCATACAATACCCCCATAAAATATAATGTATTAAAATTTTATTGTCTGCCTGCTGCTGTATCCATTTTTCTTAAATTCAGAAAAAAGTACTTCCATTTTAACTGGTGTTACACAGATAAGGTTCATTGGCGAAGCCAGTTTCTTTAATGTTTCTACTGGAAGCTTCTTAATCTTTGCATGTTTATTATATGTATCGGAAAAAGGTTCCACAAGATCTGCCTTTCCTATTACCTGTATGCTTTTCAAATTGTCCGCTCCATCATACTTATCATAAATGGC
Source organism: Ruminococcus sp. 1001136sp1_2201st1_G3_2201SCRN_220225 (assembly GCF_040924365.1). Lineage (NCBI taxonomy): Bacteria > Bacillati > Bacillota > Clostridia > Eubacteriales > Oscillospiraceae > Ruminococcus > Ruminococcus sp. 1001136sp1_2201st1_G3_2201SCRN_220225. The sequence goes on from NZ_JBCOME010000118.1 coordinate 2,835, forward strand.
CAGACATACATTTTCATTTTTCTCAAGACCAATAAACTTTTCGCCACCTTCTGAAAACATCCAAAACTTCCCATCATGGTAGCTATACTCAATTGGGGTACATCTTACATAATCCCCAGTTCCAGTCGCAAGTGCACAAGTATTGTTGGAATTGATATATTCCAATACTGTCTTTTTCAGCTTTTCTTCCGGCATAGCATTCTGTTTTTTATTCTTCCAATAATCTGCTGCTTTCTTAAATTGATCATGTGTCACAAAACCGCCTCCAGACATAACACTTTTAATAGTATTCTTTATTAATATTGATAATGGGGCTGTCCCGACAGCCCCATTTATAATGATTTCAGTTATTTTGTTACACACAAAGTTTCATCAATCCATTTCTGGACATCTTTTTCACTTACCTTAACCAAACGAGCAATCATCTTTACGTCCATGCCCTCTTCTGCCATGGAAAGGGCTGTTTCTTTTGCTTTTTTGAGTTCACCACGTTTCTCTCCGCTTTCCATTCCCTCACTATAGATTTTCTCCATTTCATGGCACATAAGTTCAACCCCTTTCTGTGTCTCCTTCAATTCATATACTCGTTTTGCAAGAATCGGACTGTGCATCTCATCTGCCTTTTTACAGTGTAAATCATGCATTAGCTTTCCAAGTTCTGTATCATCCTGTTTCCTGGAATTTACATATATGATATGTGCTTCATCTTGAAAAGCTTCATTTAATTCTTTGATTTGCCGGTCAATGTGGTAAATGGGAAGTCCATATCCAAGAATATCGTCCCTGGTAATAAAAATCACATAGCTTTCCGGCAGTTCCTCAAAATCCTGTCCGGGATTTAAGGTATTCATATCCATCAGTCCACTATGGTACCGGGCTCTTTTTGGGGAAGCTCCTTCATTATCCTGCTGGATTTCCACATCAAATTGTTTGCCGGCAGAATCCCTGGCAACGCAGTCCATTACTGCAGATCGCCCTTGCAAATTTTTATAATCTTTTTGGATTACCTGATCAATCACGTATAAATCCTGTTTCTCCATAATGACCTGCAGAACATATTCCAGACATTCTCTTTTCTTGAACACGTTTCGCATAAATATATCACTCATGAGTGTAAAATTCTTAATAA
>NZ_JBCOME010000119.1:0-4011 GCF_040924365.1 Ruminococcus sp. 1001136sp1_2201st1_G3_2201SCRN_220225
TTCCATTCAAAATGATCAATTTCCAGCTAACGCAATCCGATTTTTGTTAGCTGACAGCTAATCAAAATTACCGGTCTGCAAACATGGGTTTTAGAAAGTCCAGCTAACATTTGGGTTCCGCTCTGTTGTCACCCCTTATTTGGGGATGTAAATCAGAGAAAATGCGGGAAAAGGAACAATCTCTCCCAAACCTGCAAACATAAATTAGCTGAAACAGTATTCAATTCTATTAGCTACAGCTAATGGTCAAACAGCAATGTCTGTTTGGAACTTTACTATCTATAAAAGTTCCAGGCAGGCATTTTTTAGTTCCTGAATCCTGGAGGAAAGGAGTCAAGATGACTGAGCCAAACAGACAATCAGGAGAAAAAGAAGAAAGAATCATAGAAATTGAGATTGAGCGTCTTCGCCCTTTTAAGGAACATCCATTTCAAGTAAAAGATGATAAGGAAATGTTTCTTCTGCAGGAAAGCATTGAGAAGTATGGAATATTAAATCCGCTGATCGTCAGACCGGTACCGGATGGATACTATGAGATCATATCAGGTCACAGAAGAAAACATGCTGCGGAGAAACTGGGATATCGTAAAGTACCAGTGATTATCCGGGTATTAAGTGAAGATGATTCCATTTTAAGTATGGTGGATTCTAATCTTCATAGAGAACGGATCAGCTACAGCGAAAAAGCTTTTGCTTACAAACTGAAGAATGACGTACTAAAAAGAAAAAGTGGTCGAAAAAAGAGCCAAGTTGACCACAAAACACTAAGAAAACGATCGATAGATATTATCAGTGAGGATTGTGGTGATAGCCCAAAACAAGTGCAGCGTTATATATCACTGACAAAACTGATACCGGAAATGTTGCAGAAACTGGATGATGAGATTATTTCTTTTTGTCCGGCAGTAGAGATTGCTGCATTGAAAGAAAATGAACAAAGAGAACTGCTTAAAGCAATGGATTATGCACAAGCGATTCCGTCACTCTCACAGGCTCAGCGGATAAAGCAGCTGAGTAAAGAAAAACAGTTATCGCTGGAAAAGATGGAAGAAATCATGTGTGAAGTTAAAAAAGGTGAGATCACCAGAGTAGCATTTACCAATGAGCAGCTACACAAATATTTTCCAAATTCTTATACACCGGCAATGATGAAACGGGAAATACTGGCACTGCTAAAATTATGGAAAAAAGAATCATGGGAAAGTTAAAGGAGGAAGAAATCATGTGTAAAGTTATATCCGTAGTAAACCAGAAAGGTGGAGTCGGCAAGACCACCACAACCGTAAATGTAGGTATTGGACTGGCAAGAGAAGGAAAGAAAGTGTTGCTGATCGACGCGGATCCACAGGGAAGTTTAACAGCAAGTCTTGGGTATGAGGAACCGGATGATCTTCGCATCACACTGGCAACGATCATGATGGATGTCATCAACGAAGAAGAAATCTCTTTAGAAGATGGGATCTTACATCACCAGGAAAATGTAGATCTTCTTCCGGCAAATATTGAGCTTTCCGCATTGGAAGTAACGATGGGAAATGTTATGAGCAGAGAAATGATCATGAAGGAATATATCGATGCGATAAGATCACGATACGATTATATCCTGATCGACTGTATGCCGAGCCTTGGTATGATGACGATCAATGCACTGGTCTCTTCTGATTCTGTTCTGATACCTGTGCAGGCCGCATATCTGCCTGTTAAAGGACTTCAGCAGCTGATCAAGACCATTCTTACAGTAAAGAAAAGACTGAACCGGAAACTGGCGATAGAGGGCATTCTGTTGACTATGGTAGATTTTAGAACCAATTACGCAAGGGACATTGCATCGAGAGTACATACAACATACGGAAGCCAGATAGAAGTATTTGAAAATGTGATTCCGATGTCCGTAAAAGCAGCTGAGACCAGTGCAGAGGGAAAAAGTATCTACATGCACTGTCCGAAAGGAAAGGTTGCCGAAGCATATATGAACTTAACACAGGAGGTTTTGAAGAATGAAAAATAGAAGTGGCGAAAAGATCAAACTGGCAAGTATTGATGAACTGCTTGGTGTGGTAAATGAAGAATCTGCAATGGAGATAGAGATCAGTAAGATCCATCCGTTTAAAAATCATCCGTTCAAGGTGCTGGATGATGAAAAGATGCAGGATCTGGTTGAAAGTGTAAGGATCAATGGAGTACTGACACCGGTACTGCTTCGAATGGATGATAATGAAGAATATGAAATGGTATCCGGTCATAGAAGAATGCATGCAGCACAGCTTGCAGGACTTACGACTATTCCGGCAATCGTAAGAGAATTATCGGATGATGATGCCATTGTGGCTATGGTGGACGCTAACATTCAGCGAGAGGAACTGTTGCCGAGTGAAAAAGCTTTTGCTTACAAAATGAAACAAGAGGCCATGAAACACCAAGGTTCTCGGACAGACTTGACTTTGGGACAAAATGTCCCAAAGTTCAAAAGAACAACGGAAGCAATTGCGGATGTATTATTGACTTTATTTTATCTTGAGGAGGATATGAAAATGAGTGAAAAGAATGATTTTATACAATTACCACCAATCAAAAAAGACACACCGTCCGAAGTGGTCTCAATGATCTGGCAATATTTGAAATTACCTGAGGAATCCAGAAAGAGAGTGACGGCAGATCTAATTGATGTGGATGAAAATTGTGAGAAGGAAGATTTTCAGATTCCAGATCTCTATGACATCGTTCCAAAAGAAGAAATCGCGGAATTTGAAGAAACTATGCGTAAAATTATAGCAGGAATTATTTCTCAGGCCAGCAGTGTTGCCACCTGGGTGTATGTACAGAAATATGTGAAGCACAAAACTCTGGATGAAATGCTGCAAGAATGGAAAGGGGCAAGCCAGTTTATTATTGTCATGGATACCTGGTTCGAAAGATTGATGGCAGAATAATAGATGCTGTGATAGAATGAAGAAAACGATTTGAAGAAATTATTGCATCGTATGAACGGTAGAGTTATTGCTCTTCAAATTCCAGCTTGTCGAGATGAAAAATCAATTTATTGAACTCAAAACTATTGACTCTCACGGAACGTCATAGATTAAAGTTATCTTATCAGGAACAGGAGGTCAGCAGTTATGAGGACAGTAAAAGAAATATCAGATTTAACAGGTATCAGCGTTCGCACGCTTCACTATTATGATGAAATTGGATTGTTAAAGCCAACAGAAAAAAGTGATGCGGGATACCGGCTTTATGACGATAAGGCATTGGAAACATTACAGCAGGTTTTGTTTTTCCGTGAGTTTGATATTCCATTGAAAGAAATCAAAGCTGTTATGGATAACCCGGTTCTTGAAAGAAACCAGCTTTTGCAAATGCAGAGAAAAATGTTGGTAGCAAAAAAAGAACGTATGGAACGTCTGATTACCAGCATTGATGATATTCTGAAAGGAGAGAATAAAATGGATTTTGCAATTTTCAGTAAAACAGAAGTGGAAGAAATGTTTCAAACTATGCTTGAACATATGCCCGACAATATGAAAGAACTTGCTATCAAAGAGTTTGGAAGTGTTGAAGAATGGAAAAAGCATTATATTGAGGCAGTCTCATCAGAAGAAATGCAAAAAGGCTATGCCAAAGTTGTTGAGTGGTATGGAGGAAAAGAAAAATATTTATCTGTAGTCAACAATCCTATTAGCAAAGACGTAGCTGACAGTTACAACAAACGAATAGAAGCAGTTTTGCAAAAACTAATTGCAAAAAGAAATTGTGATGTAAATTCTTCGGAAGTTCAAGAAGTTGTTGAAGAATATGGCTTACTTATGAAGCAGTTTTCACAAATAAAAGAAGAACAAGGTTTTATGATGGCACAGGCACAGTATTATCGCAACGAAAGAATTAAGTCTATGACTGATGAGAAATATGGTGAAGGTACTGCTGATTTCTTAGCACAAGCTATTGAAGCATTTTACAAGTAAAAATACGGTTTGTGAATGAGAAACATTTGAACACTTTTTGAACACCCAGACC
>NZ_JBCOME010000120.1:0-3861 GCF_040924365.1 Ruminococcus sp. 1001136sp1_2201st1_G3_2201SCRN_220225
ATGTCTCTATTGTATCATGCTTATGTGTATTTGGAATTTCTCATTTTGGCTTGTACTATTTATATTCTAGCACCAATGAAAAGGATACCGTAGGCTTTCACATTCGGAATCTTCGTAAAAAACTTTGTGATACAAACTCTCACTTTTCCATAGATAGTGTTCGTGAGATCGGCTACCGCTTTAACAGTCAGTAAGCAGTCCCTCGTAGTTCATAATGAATTGCGAGGGATTATTCATTTTCTAAGACGGTATGTCGGAATTTGATAAATCCCTGCAAATGTTGATTTTATACGACTGTTAAGAGCAATATCGTGTCTAAACTTGCGACTGGACTTTGCATTTTCTACGAGTTATCTTCGTAATATCTCGGCATTATACTACTGGAATGTTTATCATAAACAGGGCATGATTTATGGCAGAATGGGCAGTCGTTCTCGTGCCATTTATTAGGTCTTGCTTGGATACGAATATGTTTAACTCCATTCTTATCAGAGTAAAGATTACAATTTTTTATAACTGTGTTCTTGACATTAAGGACACTTTTGCATAATGTATTAACTGAAGCCACTTGTGAATACTCCTTTTGTGTTTTTCTTCGCAGTTAATACATTAAAGGACACAAGTGTTTTTTCAATATGGTGTTGTTAATTTATGGTGTTAGGCTTCCACCATTATGCCAGAAGCCTCATATAAATTTATTGGGAAGAGTTACCGATCAAGTTTTCTCAGAATCCGAAGAATGGGATATTGATACGGTGTCAGAAACTATTGCATCGGAATATGAAAGAGCAACGAATCTTTCGATAAATAAAGAGAAGCAGAATTTGCCAATAGAAGAAAAACGAACGATAGATGTTAAAGAAATACGAGAATGGCTGAACTTTATTATTACGATTATATCAGTTGTTTTGGGAGTTACGAATTCTTCAGCAACAACGATAAATAATTACAATTATACACAACAAGTCAATAATTATTACATCGTTGGAATGGGATATGATGCGAAGGAGCTAAATACGACTAAATATAGAATCGTTAATAGAGAATCTATTGTACGACTGAAGCATGACTGCCATTCGATTGTAATTGAAAAGCTTGAGGAAGGGAAAGTTGTTAGAATTATAGATAAATATAAAAAGTGGCGACAGATAATTTGGGAGAATGAAGATGGTGAAGAATGTATGGGGTGGATTCAAAATTATAGATTAACTGAGTTTAAAGTGCCTAGAAATAAATGATGTATATTTGATGAAATAGAATCTATAAGTGAAGGAAGTATTATGTGTGGTAGATATTATATTGATTCTGATATGGCAGATGAAATCGAAAAAGTAGTGCATGATATAGACCAACGGATCCGGCAGGAACATTTTGCAGGAGATATCTTTCCAACCAATGTAGCACCGATCATTGAAAAATCAGAACATGGATTGAAACTGGATGTTTGCAAGTGGGGATATCCATTGTCACAAGGAAAGAATCTGGTTATAAATGCAAGAGCAGAATCTGTTATGGACAAACCTTCTTTTCGAAATGGAATCCTCTATCACCGCATTTTGATACCGGCAAGTGGGTTCTATGAATGGAATCGGTTAAAAGAGAAAAATACATTTTCCAGATATGATGCACCAGTATTGTATATGGCTGGCTTCTGTGATTGGTTTGAGAATGAACGACGATTTGTGATTATGACTACAGCAGCCAATGAATCTATGATAAAAGTACATGATCGTATGCCGCTGATATTGGAAAAAGGACAGCTGAAAGATTGGTTCGATGACAGGAAAATGGAGCAAATTCTGCATCAGGTACCGGTTCAGCTAAAACGAGAGGCAGAATACGAACAGCAGAGCTTATTCTTATAATGGTTCAGAGGAGAAATAGAAAGATGCAAATATTTGTTGATGCAGATGCCTGCCCAGTGGTTGCGATCATTGAAAAGATTGCAAAAGATAATAGTGTTCCGGTAATGTTGTTGTGTGATACAAACCATGTTCTGTCATCGACTTATAGTAAAGTTGTTGTTGTCGGTGCAGGAGCAGATGCAGTAGATTATAAACTGATTAGTATCTGCCATAAAGGAGATATTGTCGTATCACAGGACTATGGTGTGGCTGCAATGGCATTGGGAAAAGGTGCTTATGCTATTCATCAATCAGGTAAATGGTACACGGATGATAATATTGATCAGATGCTAATGGAACGTCACCTGAGTAAAAAAGCCAGAAGAAGTTCCCGTAAATGTCATGTCAAGGGACCGAAGAAGCGGACGGAGGAAGATGATGAAAGATTCGCTCAGTCTTTTGAAAAAATGCTTTTGATGGCACGGGAGAAAGAAGGCAGATGAGGAATTGTAGATGCAGAGGAACGACAGAAGCTATAAAGACTTAAAACAAAAACAGAAGAGTGCAATAGCAGATAAAACATACAAAATGCACTTGAAGTTTTATCTTGAGAATCAGCGAATGCCGGATGCTACTGAAATGAATGATATATGCAAAAGTTTGTTTACGGCAGTTCAATCGCTTGCTCCTAAAACGGAATATGAAGAATTTTATAAAATTGTTGAAAAGCGTGAAAAGAGTTATGAAGAACGTATCCTGAGAGACATTCAGAATGGAATTATAATAGAAACACTTATGGCAAAAAAACATAAGAAAACGCCGGAAGAAAAAGCAGCTGTTGCGAAACAAAAGAAGCAGCAGAGGCGAGCAAGACGGAAACAAGAAACAAGAGATAATCTGGCTAAAGAAGAAATCTTGCAAGATGACAGATTTTTCGTTATTGCCGGTTATACCTCCGGAGGTGCACCGTATGGTGTCACCTGGGAGGAAATGGGTCTGAAACCTTGGGAAGATTTGGAAGAGAATAATTGAGTTGTCAGTGCAATCTTATTTATCTCTTGTGACAGAAACAGGTTCCCGTTTTGCCGGAAGTAAGTCTGAATTGATTTCAGGAGCATCGAGCAGCACAGAGAAATTTTGCTGAATGATATCCAGTGTTTTCTGCTTTTTCTGTAATTTCTGTTTTTCCCGGACGGTAGCAGCTTGTTCAGATTCAAGATTTTCAATCCGCTTCTGGATTTTTTCAGAGCTAGGGATTTTGGTAACACCGAGATCCTGAAGCTCTTTTTTTAGTGAATCGTGGAGTTGGTATTCTGCCAGATGCTTGGAACGGTATTCTTTTGGATTTTTTGCAGATTTGCAATCTTCTATCACTTTACGGCAGAGCCGGTAAGAATCACAGTGTTTCTGAATGACTTTCTGCGTGCTTAGCTCACTGGTGATGTGTGCTATTCTCTGATCAGCCGCTTTAACAGAAGCATCAACATCAGAAACATGCTGCCTGAAATCCTCATAATTCAGTAGGTTATTTTCTGAAAGATAGTTGAAGGTGCGGGCTGCCTCTTTTAGATTATTGAGTTTTGCCCAATGTTCAAATCCTTCTCGATTGCCAGTCGTTACATACGTGGAGATATTGATATACAGGCGAGCTTCTCTGGACAGATGTTTTGGAGTTTTCACTTTGCTACGATTTTTAGCTAAGCGGATGCGGACGTTTTCTTCCGTATAATAACTTCCCAGAGATTTCATATAAGTGAAATTTTTTTGTTCCGGTGCACGGAAAGAAAGATGCTTTCCCTGCCGGACTTCATATCCAGCTAACTGCATTTTTTGTAGAAATTCCTCATAGTTGATGGAAGTCCAGATTGCTTTATCAACTGCAACACGTAGCTTGGCTTTCCAACTGGTGCCACGATGATATTCCATGTTCTCTTTATAGCTTTTTCCTTTTTCTCCGGTTGGCATACTGGTGGCAAGTCCATTTTCCAGGCAGATACGATTACTGATTCTGCAGAGT
>NZ_JBCOME010000121.1:0-3805 GCF_040924365.1 Ruminococcus sp. 1001136sp1_2201st1_G3_2201SCRN_220225
TTAGTCGCAGTTAGCGATTAGTTCATCGGAGCGTTGCGCCGGCGAGTGAGTAATACACATTGTCCAAATGCGTCCGCCTTGAAGAACTTTTAATCCACTAAATAGCAAAAGAGCGAATTTCCAAGACCTCCCGCCTCTGGAAATTCGCTCTCTATAGTCACTCTGGTTTAAACATTAGCAGTCTTTCTGCCGCAGCACTGTTTGTACTTCTTACCGCTTCCGCAAGGACACGGATCATTCGGATAAACCTTAATTTCTTTTCTCTGAACCGGCTTACGAACACTGGAATCATCCTTGTTAGTACCAGTAACCTTAGCCACCTGCTCACGCTCGATTTTCTGCTCAACATGAACATGATACAGCATTCTGACGGTGTCCTCCTGAATGGAAGTGATCATGCTGTTAAACATATCAAATGCGGCCATCTTGTACTCAACAACCGGATCTCTCTGACCATAAGCAGTCAGACCGATACCCTGGCGGAGAATCTCCATGTCATCAATGTGATCCATCCACTTGCTGTCAATGCTCTTCAGAAGGATAACGCGCTCAAGCTCACGCAGCTGCTCTGGCTCCGGGAATTCGGACTCCTTCGCCTCGTAAAGCTTCACAGCCTCCTCCTTGATCAGATGCTTCATCTCATTCTTTTTCTTACCCTTAACCTTCTCAGCTGTAAGCGGCTCGATTGGGATGATCTGACGGAGAACACTGTTGAACTCATTCAGATCCCACTCTTCAGAATCTACATCCTCAGAGAAACACATATCTACTGCATTATCTACAATATCTGTAATCATCTTGTAGATGGCATCGCGCATGTTCTCGCCATCCAGCACCTGGCGGCGCTCTTTGTAGATGATCTCACGCTGCTCATTGTTAACCTGGTCGTAATCAAGAAGATTCTTACGAATACCGAAGTTGTTAAACTCGATTTTCTCTTGTGCCTTCTCGATGGCGTTGGAAAGCATCTTATGCTCAATCTGCTCATTCTCAGCTACACCAAGAGATGTGAACACCTTCATCAGACGCTCAGATCCGAACAGACGCATCAGATCGTCCTCAAGAGAAATATAGAAACGGGATTCTCCTGGATCTCCCTGACGTCCGGAACGTCCACGCAGCTGGTTATCAATACGTCTGGACTCATGACGCTCTGTACCGATAATCTTCAGACCGCCGGCTGCTCTTGATACATCGTCAAGCTTAATATCCGTACCACGACCTGCCATATTGGTTGCGATGGTAACGGCACCGGCCTGACCAGCCTGTGCTACGATCTCAGCCTCAAGCTCATGGAACTTGGCATTCAATACATTGTGCGGAATCCCTTCTCTCTTCAGCATACGGCTGATGAGCTCAGAAGTCTCAATGGTAATAGTACCAACCAGTACAGGCTGCTGCTTCTCATGAGCTTCCTTTACAGACTGGACAACTGCATTGAATTTCTCTTTCTTTGTCATATATACGGCATCGTCTAAATCCTTACGCTGAACCGGCTTATTGGTCGGGATCTCAACAACGTCCATAGCATAGATATCACGGAACTCTTTCTCCTCAGTAAGGGCAGTACCGGTCATACCGCCTTTCTTATCGTATTTGTTAAAGAAGTTCTGGAAGGTGATGGTTGCAAGGGTTTTGCTCTCGCGTTTTACCTTAACATGCTCTTTTGCCTCGATTGCCTGGTGGAGACCATCCGAATAACGACGGCCCGGCATGATACGTCCGGTAAACTCATCAACAATCATAACCTCGTCATCTTTTACAACGTAATCCTGGTCACGGTGCATCAGATTATGAGCACGAAGTGCAAGGATGATATTGTGCTGGATCTCAAGGTTCTCCGGATCTGCAAGATTCTCAATACTGAAGAATTTCTCAACCTTCTTCACACCCTGCTCGGTAAGGTTGACAATCTTATCCTTCTCATTTACAACAAAGTCACCGGTCTCGATAACTTCCTCACCCATGATAGCTGCCATCTTGGTCATCTCATGGCTGGCTTCTCCACGCTCCAGCTGCTGTGCAAGGATATCGCAAACCTCATACAGCTTGGTGGACTTGCCGCTCTGACCGGAAATGATCAGAGGAGTACGAGCCTCATCGATTAAAATGGAGTCGACCTCGTCGATGATACAGTAGTGAAGGTCACGCTGTACCAGCTGCTCCTTGTAGATAACCATGTTATCACGAAGATAGTCAAATCCAAGTTCGTTATTTGTAACATAAGTAATATCACAGTTATATGCCTCGCGGCGTTCTTCCGGCTTCATGTCGTTCAGAACTACGCCTACAGTCAGCCCAAGGAATCTGTGAACCTGTCCCATCTCGTCGGCATCACGTTTCGCCAGGTAATCATTGACTGTGACAACGTGAACACCTTTGCCCTCCAGGGCATTCAGATAGGAAGGCAATGTAGCTACAAGGGTCTTACCTTCACCAGTTTTCATCTCGGCGATACGGCCCTGATGAAGTACGATTCCACCGATGAGCTGTACTTCGAAATGCTCCATTCCAAGTACTCGCTTGGCAGCCTCACGGACGGTAGCAAATGCCTCTGGTAAAAGATCATCCAGGGTAGCTCCCTCTTCCAGGCGTTTCTTAAACTCTCTTGTCTTACCACGAAGTTCTTCGTCGGTTAATTTCTGCATTTCGGGACGCAGATCCTCAATTTTCTTAACGAGAGGCATGATACGCTTAACCTCTCGTTGGCTGCGGGTTCCGAAAACTTTTGAAAACATGTTCATTTAGCTTTTATACTCCTGTCTATCTTTTTAGATGCTATATTGTGTAATATAACTGATTTCATTTCATTTAAAATTATTTATTTTGTTTAACATACCAGTCTATTTTAACACTTTTTGTCATGGAAAACAATAAATATTTGATGAACAAAATATGTCTCCCATATGATATATTAAAGTAAAATGAATTTATACCCCAAATTAGCCTCAAATTATTTTATGTTTTAGGAGAATTTTTATATGATTTATCTTTTTCAGGAACTGGACTTAATTTCAAACGAATTGCTTCACCAGATGATTTTCTCATTGCCTGTTGCACGCAGGGAATATGTTCAGCATTTTAAATTGCCGGAAGACCAGAAGCGTTCTGCCCTGGCCTGGCTGCTTTTGCGTTATGGACTTAAACAGGAATATGGTTTCCGGGAAATCCCGGATTTCCAGAAAACCTCTTCTGGGAAACCATTTTTCCGTGGGGAAAATATGCCGTTTTTTAATCTCAGCCACAGCGGAAATTTCGTAGGCTGTGCCTTGCATGACAGGGAAATTGGTCTGGATATCCAGAAGCTCACCGAGCCCCGGGAATCTCTTATCCGAAGAGTCTGCACTCAGGAGGAGCTTATTTTCCTAAAGTCCCCCCAGGATTTCTGCCGGATCTGGGCTATGAAGGAAAGCGCCGTCAAACTTACCGGAGAAGGGATCACCGGAAATTTCCGGGAGATTCTCACTCTGCATCCGAATATGCACACCCATACCATCCCATTAGAAAATGGAACCGGATTTCTGGCCTACAGTATTTATGACGAAAGCAAGCTCCCTGTCCGCGTACTATCCGCCAGGGAGCTTGCTGAAGAATTACTTTAAAATTCAAATTTTTATCACTTTTTCATCAGGGAACGGATCATCCAGAAATCTGGTCACATGATACTGATCCGTTTCTGCCAGATGAAGCTGCAGCAGTGCCAGACCAATTCCAGCTGCTCCGTAAAAGTAGAGTAGGCGGATGAAATTTTCATCCGCCCCTCATCAAACCGTGCATGAGGTTCTCCCTCACACGGCTTTCCGAC
>NZ_JBCOME010000122.1:0-3282 GCF_040924365.1 Ruminococcus sp. 1001136sp1_2201st1_G3_2201SCRN_220225
CATAAGGGGAATATCGGTGCTTATCAATTCCTCTGCATTTACCTTAATCATTCTGGTGCTGACCTTTTCCGTATGGGTATTTTTTAAAACCAGAAGCAAGGCAAATGCACTTTTTGCAGGAGTATGTCTTTGTGTGCTTGGGTATACCTGCTATCCCCTTCTGCATACATATCTGGCGCTAGGAGTACAGCCCTGGTTCTCCGTTGAAATGCTGTTCTATTTTCTCACTTTTCCGGCAATGCTTTTGCTGGAATATGAGATCACCGGGCAAAAGTATAAGTGGATGGTATGGGGGGTTCTTGCTACAGCTGTGGCAGGTCTTGGGGTTACACTTGCAGGGATTTTTGCAGGGGGAATGGAGACCGCAGCTCTTTCTTATGGTATTTCAGCGGCAACAGAGGTGCTGAAATGGTTTACCGCTGTATGCCTTGTTTTAACTGCGTTTTTCTATACGGAAGGGATGCAGGGCATTTCTCTTCTTGCAGGAACCGTCATTTACGCAGTATCTCTGGCAGCAGACCGCATATGGTCTTTGTATGATCCAATTATTGGCGGCTGGTTTCCGGAATGGGGCGGCATCATTTTGACAGGTATATTTGGAATGCTTCTCTGGAGAGAACTGACAGAAGGCTATCGGATGCGGCTGATCTATGAAGAACAGTCCAGACAGATGGAATTGCGTCTGCTTATGCAAAAGGAGCATTATGAGAAATTGACTGGTGCACTGGAAGAGGCAAGCCGTACAAGACATGACTTCAGACAGTATATCCGTACTGCTTCCATGCTGCTGGAACAAGAGCATTATGAAGAACTGAAAGAGTATTTTCATCAGTTCGCTCAGGAGAGCACCGAAAAATTGCAGACACCTGTATGTTATTGCAGGAACATGTCTGTAGATGCAATCTTACATTACTATGCGTCGCAGCTGGAGCAAAAAGGCATAAAGTACAAATATTCATTAGAAGTTCCAGAGAAAATGAAAGTCTCGGATCTGGATATCTGCAGGATTTTTGGTAATCTGATGGAAAATGCAGTGAGAGCAGTGCAAAAAGAAGAGAACGCAGATGAGGCTTACGTAAATTGCATCTGCAAAGTAAAAATGGGAAAACTTCTGATCAATATTGAAAATACCTATGCAGGAGAAGTTCAGAGAAATGGGGCAGTTTTTTATTCCACAAGTCACAGTGGGAAGGGAATTGGAATTGCTTCTGTTTCCAAAACAGCAGAGAAATATGGCGGATATGCCGACTTTTCTGCAGGAAACGGTGTATTCCGGGCGAACGTGTTTATTCCACTGGAAGATATGAATTTGCGGCTTTCTGATAAGGCCGGCTGACAAGCAGAGGAAGTCTGCCGGGGCTTTCTTCCACATAAAAAGTCTGCGCAACCAGTTGTGCAGACTTTTGTATTACGAGAAAAGATAATTCAGACATTCCTTCTTGATTGCGTTAGCTCCCCGTTTACGGATCTGGACGGTTTCCTGGTTGTCCAGAAGAAAGCCCTCCTCCAGTGTTTTGTAAATGCGGTCCATATTCACAAGACAGCCGCGGTAGCAGGAGAGAAAACAGGGGAGATCGTGAATCAGTTCCTCGAATTTCTGGAAAGTCAGGTATGTGCGCAGAACTCCTGCGTCTGTGTGAAGCTGGACAGCATTGTGAAAGGTGTCTGCATATAAAATGGTTTTTACAGGAACACGTAGAAGGGTACGGTCGCAGATCACCTCTATATATCGTGTATCCTGTGCACGCTTGATCTGAATGGAGTCCAATACCTTTGTGAGCTTGTTTGTATCAAGAGGCTTCAGAAGATAATAAGCTGCCTGCACGTCGTAACTGGCAACCGCAAAAGCATCGCTGCTGGTAACAAAAATAAGAGCACAGGAGTCGCCTTTTTCCCGAAGCTGGGCGGCCAAGTCCATACCATTGGCCTGCTTTATGTAGATATCAAGAAAAATCAGGTCATAACTGCCGGGAGAATAGCTGTTCCAGAAATCTTCAGGTGAAGAGAAGGTATATAATTGGATAGATATCTGTCTGTGTTTATAATGTTCCCGGGCAGCTTCTGCAAGTGCATCAAGATCCTGCTGCACATCATCAATTATTGCAATGTTCAATGCTGAAATCCTCCAAAAGAATGAAAATCTGCAGTAAATCAAAATGTTGCTGTGAACAGGAACATCAAAATATCACTGAAAGTGTCATTTCATCCCATGTATATTGTTTTTTCAAAATAAATCGGATATAGTAACCTCAAGGTGATGAGGCGTTAGAAAGTATTATAAACTTTTTAGGTCCTCTATATAATATCACAAAATATGATAAAAGTGAGGTAGAAAAATGAAAAACTGGAAAAAAGTTATGGCTATGTTATGTACCGCAGCAATGGTAACCGGATTTTCTGCTCCTGTATGGGCTGAGGCAGATGCAGCAGAAGATACTGAGACTGCAGATGATGAGATTACAGAATTAACAATGGACATGCTTGATGAAGCTGCATATGAAGGAACATGGTTATCTTTTGAGCCGGGATTCGATCTCTATGTACCAAGTAACTGGGATGTTCTGGAAATTTCAGATGAAGATGCAGCAGACGGTGTTATGTTCCAGGCACAGGATCCGGATTCTGAAGAAGGCGTGAACATGGTAGTGACCGCTACAGATGTTGGAACAGAGTATGATCTGTATTCCATGGCTGATGAGCTGGCTACAGAGTATGAAGATGTTGAGAAGGTTTGCATTAACGGACTCTATGCAGTTTCCTTCGAGACTGAAAGTACATACGGAATCGCTTTCCTGGAGGATGCTGAGGGAATGATGTACAATGTTCAGATCGGACCGAAATCTGATGATGTTCAGCCTATCGCTGAGACACTTTTCGTTTCTCTGATCAAGACAGAAGACAATGTGGAAGATGCAGAGGCTGAGACCGATGCGGCAGCTGACGAGGAAGCAGCAAACTAATTGCTGTAAATGGAATCAGCAGTAATAACTAATTTAAATGCGAAACGTAAATGTCAGCTGGAAATAAATTCTGAAGCTGGCGCTTAAGAAAACAAAACAGAAGCTATGCAGTGTATAGAAAACAGATTGCATGGCTTCTGTTTTTTGTTTCATCAGATAAATATAGGTTTAACAGTTAGTTTCGTAAAGATTTCTTCAGCTTCGTATTCCATTTCTGTACGATCAACGGATTCATTTTAATCTTTTTACGATCGTAAGTGATCAGTCCGTTGGTTTCTTCTTCGATATCAGAAAGCTGTGTGAAAACAGTTGCAGAGTATCC
>NZ_JBCOME010000123.1:0-3160 GCF_040924365.1 Ruminococcus sp. 1001136sp1_2201st1_G3_2201SCRN_220225
GGACGTTAGTCCTGCAAAAAAGTCTTATTTTACCTGTGTCAATGTATGGTGGAAGTTACTTTTTCATTCAACCTTTTTCACATTTATCTTAAATGAAAAACTAAATTTGTGTCCTTTTCACATTTTCCTTTGTGAATCTCCAGAAATTCTGGTACAAACGGACTGCCTCTCCATTTTCCTCTACTGCATCTGTATTTCCAGTGATTGTATTGTAGATCATGGCAAATGCCAGATTCTCCATTGCCCCGGCATATTACGCTGGTTCCGAGGTAACTCCTGAAGTGACAGTTACCCACAGTGGTAAAACCCTGGTAAAAGACAGGGATTTCACTGTAACATACCACAACAACATTGAACCAAGCAGTTATTACAATTCTCCGTGGGTTGGAATTGATGGAATTGGAAATTACCAGGGGTATGTAACTAAATCCTTTACTATAAACAGAGCTAACATCAGCAGCTGCACGGTTACGCTTTCCGATGAAAGCCTTACCTACACAGGCTCCTCTTTACGCCCAACCGCCACAGTAAAAAGCGAGGACAAGGAATTAACCCTGAACCAGGATTATTACGTTTCCTACAGAAACAACTGGGATGCAGGTACTGCTTCTGCAATTCTCACTGGAACTGGAAATTACACTGGTTCTGTTACGAAAGACTTTACCATTAAACCATTGGATAGCAGCCGCTATTCCGCTTCTCTTTCCCAGTATTCTTACACCAGTGACGGAACAGAGAAATGCCCGGATGTTACCGTTACATACGGAGACAAGACGCTTGCGGCAGGCACTGATTTCACAGTTTCTTATAAAGATAATGTGAAGGAAGGTACTGCCACTGTAACTATTACAGGATCCGGAAATTACACCGGCATTATTAACACAATCTTTACGATCACAGTTGCTCCTGGCAAGGATGACTCGGACTCAGGAAAAGATAATCCTGGTAAAGATGATTCCGGTAAAGATGATTCCGGTAAAGATAACTCCGGTAAAAACGATTCCGATAAAGGCAACCAGAACAGCAGCACACCAGGAAACAACAATAATAACAACGGAAGTACATCTGGTAATAATGACCAGAACAATAACGGTCAAAACAATAACAACACCAATAATAACAGCAATAGTCAAATGCCAGGCCAGCGTTTTTGGACGACGCTGCCTGGCATTTTTCATAAATCTTCCAAACCAACCTGAAGATTCTATATTCTCTGTATAACTATTCAGTACCTTCACAGTTACACCCTCCGCGAAATAGTACATACCTACTGAATAATTATTTTTCTGTTTAAGTTTTTCTCAACTCAGGAAATTCTCAATGATTACATTTTCCGCCTCAGCTTCCGTCATTCCAAGAGTTCTTAGCTTCAGAAGCTGCTCATCGTTAATTCTTCCAATAGCTGCCTCGTGAACAATTGCAGCATCCACATGTTTCGCCTGGATTTCCGGGATGGAGCCCACCTCAGCATGATCCATAATAATGGAATCACACTGGATATGTGCGTGACATTTGTTCTTTCCAACAGCCTTCGGATGGAAAACCTGGGAAGAATTTCCCTTTCCAACAGAACGGGAAATAATCTGTGCAGAAGATCCTGCTCCGTTCATACAGACTTCAATATCAGACTCCGCTTTCTGCTCCCCATCTGTCATCAGACGTTCCAGAACAAACAGCTTGGAATCTGCATCCATTGAAACATTTGTGGTACGGATTGTGGAGTCAACACCCTTGATCTGAACGGTATCCAACGTAAATACGGAGTTCTCACCAAGCTCAATATTGGTTACCGGATTCAGCACTCTGCTTCCGGTTCCATTCCCCTCTCCGTAGTGTTTTTCCTCGTAATGTACATTGGCATTTTTACCCACATGGAAGGTATGAATACCATCGTGACGACTGTCATTGCAGCCACTATTGTGGATTCCGCAGCCTGCAACAATGTCAACATCTGCACCGTCTGCCACATAAAAATCATTGTAAACCAGATCGGTCATTCCAGATACACTTACCACTACCGGAATGAAAACCTTTTCTCCCTTTGTCTCCCCGTCAATGAAAATATCGATTCCCGGCTTGTCCTCTTTTTTCTTTATTTTGATATGTTCGCTGTCGCCGTGACAGATGGAAATACCATTCTGACGGAGATTAAAAGCACCTTTCTGCGCAAAGCCTTCGCTGATCTTATCCAGCACACCCTGGGTTGTTTCTTCTACTTTAACCATCAACATTTTCCTCCTTCATTCAGACATTTCTGACATTTTTCCTGCTGAAATAAGGTTGGGAAAACGTCTTCTTTGGTACCATATCTCTTTACTTCACCGTCTTCAATTACCATGATCTTATCTGCCATATTGATGATTTTTTCCTGATGGGAAATCAGGATCAGGCACTCCTTTTTCTCACGATGAATCTCCTCAAAGCGCTTGATCAGCATGGAAAAGCTCCACAGGTCGATTCCTGCTTCAGGTTCATCGAAAATGCTTACTTTATGAGATTTCGCCAAAACTGTGGCAATCTCAATTCGCTTCATCTCACCGCCGGAAAGGGTTCCATCCAGTTGACGGTTTAAGTAATCTTCGGAACAAAGTCCTACAGCAGAGAGAAGGTCACAGCTCTCTTTTTCCGTTAAATTCTTTCCTGCTGCAAGAGATAACATTCTTGCCACGGTCATACCTTTAAAGCGGGGTGGCTGCTGAAATGCATAGCCAATTCCCGCATTTGCACGATGATCAATATCGTATCCTGTAATGTTCTCATCATCCAGATAAATTTCTCCGCTGTTTGCTTTCTCAATGCCAGCCAGTACCTTGGCCAGGGTGGATTTTCCACCGCCATTTGGTCCAGTGATTACCAGCATTTCCCCATCCTGAACGTCAAAACTGATGTGATTTACCAGACAGCGCTTTTTCCCTTCTTCATTCACTTCAAAAGTCAGGTTCTTTACTTTCAGCATATTCATACCTCTTCTGTTAATTTTACATTACTGCTCCAATTGTGCCCGAAATTCCAGAAAAACATTACTTTTGAGCAATAACGATTTTATTTCTTCTTGGACTGTACTCCAAATAAAAAAAATTGTCAACTAGAGCGTGTTTGAAAAAGGCTTTCTGCAAGATGTGCGTCACAATTTGTGGGAGATTTTGCCCGGATGAGGGCG
>NZ_JBCOME010000124.1:0-3074 GCF_040924365.1 Ruminococcus sp. 1001136sp1_2201st1_G3_2201SCRN_220225
TACTTAACTGACGGTGCAAAACCGATTGATTTTACAATCACAGAAAATGGAAAAATCGTGGACTTAACCGACGAAGCTCATTCTATCTACAATCAGATTAAGCGTGGAGATATTGAGGGTGTAAAAATCGGTGCAGGCACACATAAGCGTCTTGCTGATGTTCCGTTTAGGATCACAAGCAAGACAACGGGCGAAAATCATGTTGTGGTAACTGATGATAACGGGCAGTTTTCCACTTCTTCTGACTGGGCTTCCCATAAGCACAATACTAACGCAGGCAAGACCAGCGAGGACGGTGTGTGGTTTGGAACTTCTGAACCAGACGACAGCAAAGGTGCGTTACCTTACGATACTTACATCATTGAAGAATTACGCTCTGACAGTAACAAAGGCTTTGAGCTTATCCCACCGTTTGAAATCGTAGTATCAAGAAATAATCTTGTGATTGATTTAGGAACTTTGACTGATGAATACGAAAAAGAAATCTCTATCCATACCACAGCAACCAGCAAGGACGGCGATAAGACTATCCTTGCAGGAAAAGAGGTTACAATCGTTGATACTGTCAAATTGGACGGACTTACAAAAGGCACAAAGTATCAGTTAAAAGGCTGGCAGATGTTAAAGGAAGAAAACGCCGAGCTTATCATTGACGGGAAACGTGTGGAAAGTGATTATACGTTTACTGCTGACAGCGAAACTATGAAAGTGGAAGTTGCCTTTACCTTTGACGCTACTTCTCTTGACGGCAAACAACTTGTAACTTTTGAGGAATTATACGATTTAAGCAATCCAGACGAGCCGAAGAAAGTTACCGAGCATAAGGATATTGAGGACAAAGGACAGACGATTACCTTTAAGGAAAAAACCAAAGTCCCAAAAGAACCAGAGAAACCCGAAACACCACAGACACCAGATACACCGCATAAAACAGACAGTCCAAAAACTGGCGATAGCACAAACCTTTACGGACTGCTTGCACTTCTTTTGACTTCTGGTGCTGGACTGGCAGGTATCTTCTTCTGCAAACGCCGTAAAATGAAGAAATCATAAGGCGGTAACGGTATGAGAAAAGAAAAATCACGTTCTCCGCCGATACCGTGTCGGCAGACTTCCGCTTATTCTGGCTTGTCTGCTACTTACCTGCAAGAACACGGATAGTCAAGGGTGCGTAAGCATTTATTTTACCCTTTACTATCTGGGGGCTTGCTGGTACTTCCTTAACTGCCAGAATAAGAAATCACTATCAACAAACTTATCAAAAATAGAAAGAAACGAGGTAAAACAATATGGAAATGAAATATGTCGTGCCAGATATGGCACAGTCTTTTGGAACTCTTGAATTTGCAGGCGAAAGTGAGCCTATCTTTGAAAGAGATAAAAATAACCGCAGGGTCTTAGCCAGACGAAGCTATAACCTTTATTCTGACGTACAGAAAGGCGAAAATGTTGTGGTGGAAATTCCCGTGCAGGCTGGCGAAAAGCATTTCAAGTATGAACAGAAAGTGAAACTTGTCAATCCGAAGTTATATGGCAGAGGTTACGCAATCGGGGATATGGGACATACCGATTATGTGTTGCTCGCTGATGATATTGTAGCAGTTGAAGAAAAGTAAAGGAGTGAAGAATTTATGAGATTATCAAACGGGTTTGTTATTGACAAAGAGAAAACATTTGGAGAATTAAAATTTACAGCGGTGCGTGATGTGTTCTTACAGAATGAGGACGGGACACCGAGTACCCAGCTTAAAAAACGTATCTATGATTTAAAATGTAGTCTGCATGGTGGAATTATCCCCGTGTCTGTACCGCCAGAAGTACCGTTAAGGGAATTTCCATACAATGCAGTTGTGGAGCTTGTCAATCCCGTAGCCGATACGGTATCAAGAAAGACCTATACGGGTGCAGATGTGGATTGGTATGTAAAAGCAGAGGACATTGTATTGAAGAATAAAGGCAATCAGAACGCAGGCAATCCACAGAACCATACACCGCAGGGACAACCGAAAAAATAAACTTGGTGGGTAGATTTTTATTGTAGCAGATATATGGAACTGTTATAATATGGGTATGAAGAAAGTAACACATTTGAAGTTGCAAAAGGAGTGAAATTGAAATGTGTATGGAATGTTATGTTGACGAAAATAGAATAACACCACTCTTAAATCCATTGGATTGTTTAGAAAATCATACACAATACATTTGTGGGACTTGCGGGAGGTGCATTTGCATTGAACATGACCCCAAACGTGGATTACAACGGTGGAATTTCCCTTTTAAATCGTTAGAAATTGCAAAATTATATTTGCGTACTGCTGATTATAGTACCAAAAAGTCATGTGGTATTTATGAACTGAAAAGTGAAAATGGCAGACTTTCATACAAAATCTTTGCGGACAGTGAGGACTTGCTGTTATATCTAAAAAAGAACAAAGGAAAAACTTGCAAAGATATGAAACCTGTTTTTATGATTGAAGAATACAGAGAATATGCAAATACGCAGATAAGAAAATTGACCTCTGATGAAATACAGAAATATATGTCAGAGCGATAACTTCCAGTTTCACAATTTCATATCTATACATACATAGCAGTTAGTCTTAGGATTGACTGCTTTTTTCGTACCCAGAAAGGAGTGATTGATTTATGAGAATGATTTTAAACAAAGGACACCGTATCAGAGCCAGCAACAAGAACCTTGTCTACCACTTTTCCATAGGGACGCTTCTGTTTGTATTTGTGGCGGTTCTTCTGCTACTGAATATCAAACAGCTCATGCGTACCGATTGGGAGCATTTCAGCTTGTTAGAAAACGGCTTGACGCTTTCCCCTTACAACTTCATAACCATACTGATAGCGACTGGTGTTTGTGCATTGGTCGCTTTTCTGTATTACCGCTTTTGTTACGACAGTTTCAAGAAGCTCCTGCACCGTCAAAAGCTGGCAAGAATGGTACTGGAAAATAAATGGTATGAAGCTGATACCGTACAAGACAGCGGTTTTTTTACTGACCTGCAAAGCAGATCAAGGGAAAAAATCGTCTGGTTTCCAAAGATTTATTATCAAATGGAAAA
>NZ_JBCOME010000125.1:0-2933 GCF_040924365.1 Ruminococcus sp. 1001136sp1_2201st1_G3_2201SCRN_220225
AAATAAAAAGAAAAGAAGTTTTAAAAGAAAAATGGTGCTGGGCATAACACCCAACACCAAGTTTGTCTACAGTCTGAGACAGCCCGATATTTTCGGGCTGTCTGTCATTGGATTAAGGAAAGATATGAGGCAGGAAATACAGTCATTTTTTGCAGCATATCTTTTTTTGTATCATTTTGTCTATATTTTAAAGAATCCTGTTCATGTACAGGGGTTCATCAGTTGGTTATACTAATAAAAAGCGGATGTGATAGTTTATGCAGAAGAAAATCCGGCCGAATACCGGAATTTTCTTCTGGCATTAGCGGCAAACTTTATAATAGTTTGCGTAGAAATTCATCACATATAAGATATAAGCTTTTAAATTTTTCATTTCGTTCACCTCTTTTCTTAACTTACAAGTGCATTATAGATCACCTGAAAGCGGATTACGTGCCAAATGAAAAGAAAAAACAGACAAAATTTGCAGAGGAGAGAAATTATGTTTCCGGTTTATGAAGAGAAAAAAGAAAACCTGCATTTACATTCCCGTATTGCCAGACATGAATCCCCTCATCTGCACAATTCAGTTGAATTCATCTATCTTACAGAAGGATGTTTGGAGCTTGGAATGGGCCAGGAACTCTTTCACATGGAGGAAGGTGATTTTGCAGTCCTTTTTCCGGAAGTGATCCATCACTGCCAGGTCTTTTCAGGAGAGAATAATAAGGCATGCTATCTGTGGGCGCAGCCCATACTTTGCGGACAATTTGCTTCTGTTATGCAGAAATACTGTCCGAAAAATCCTGTGATTAAAAAGCCACAGGTCCACCGGGACATTGTAAATGCAATTCGGTGCCTGAAGCTCGATAAAAAGGAGCAAAATCCTAACCTTGTTGTGGAACAGGCTTATGTGCAGATCCTTTTGGCCAGAAGTATCCCGGCATTTAACTTACAGGAAAAGAGCAGTGTGGAGAGCAATGATATCATTTATCAGACGGTCTCCTATATTGCAAAACATTTTAAAGAAGAAATGTCCCTGGAAAAGATGGCAAGAGATATGGGAGTAAGTAAATTTACACTTTCGCGTGTCTTTTCCGGAACTTTTCATAGAAATTTTAACCAATATTTAAATGAACAGAGATTAAACTATGTCTGTGTTCATTTAGAGTGTACTGACAAAAGCATTACGGACATTTCCATGGATGCAGGATTTGAAAGTCAGCGGACTTTTAACCGGGTTTTCAGGGAACGCTACAAAATGACACCAAGAGAATACCGGAATCTGTACAGAGAAAAGTTTGTTCTGCAAAATGAAATCATATAGAAAAGAGAGGATAAAAATATGCTGAGTGAGAGTATTGCAAAACTGGTACAGTATGGAGTCGAGACGGGACTGATACCAGAATGTGAGAGAAATTACACAACAAATCTTCTGCTGGATGTATTTTACGAGGATGATTACACTGCATCGGAACAGGAATTTCAGAACATTGAACTTGAGAAGGTTCTGGATGAACTGTTAAAAGAGGCAATTGATCGGGGATTGATTGAAGACAGTGTTGTCTATAAAGACCTGTTTGATACCAGACTGATGAATTGCCTCATGCCACGACCTGCAGAAGTACAGACAACGTTCTGGAAAAAATATGGGGAGAATCCAAAAGCAGCGACGGATTATTTTTATAAACTGAGTCAGGACAGCAATTATATTCGTCGTTACAGGGTAAAGAAAGACCAGAAATGGACAGTAGACAGTGAATATGGAAACCTTGATATTACCATCAACCTTTCAAAACCGGAAAAGGATCCAAAAGCAATCGCAGCAGCCAGAAATGTAAAATCCGGAAGCTACCCGAAATGTCTTCTTTGTCCGGAAAATGAAGGCTATGCCGGAAGAGTCAACCACCCGGCAAGACAGAATCACAGGATCATTCCGATTACGATCAATGACAGCCCATGGGGATTCCAGTACTCACCCTATGTATATTATAACGAGCACTGCATCGTGTTTAATTCCTGTCACACCCCCATGAAGATTGAACGAAACACATTTGTGAAGCTGTTTGATTTTGTAAAACTGTTTCCACATTATTTCCTGGGCTCCAATGCAGACCTTCCAATTGTAGGCGGTTCTATTTTAAGCCATGACCATTTCCAGGGAGGACATTATACCTTCGCAATGGCTAAGGCACCGATTGAAAAGCATGTGACCATTCCTGGATTTGAGAATGTGGAAGCGGGAATTGTAAAGTGGCCGTTATCAGTGCTCCGTATCCGTCATAAAAATCCAGAACGGTTGATTGACCTTGCAACACATGTGCTGCAGGCATGGAGAGGCTATACAGATGAAGCAGCCTTTGTATTTGCCAATACGGACGGAGAGCCACATAATACCATAACCCCAATTGCCCGTAAAGTGGAAGATGTATACGAGCTGGATCTGACACTTCGCAATAATATTACGACGAAAGAACATCCACCTGGTGTATATCATCCACATGCACAGTACCATCATATTAAAAAGGAAAATATCGGGCTGATCGAGGTAATGGGGCTTGCAGTTCTTCCGACCCGATTAAAAGAAGAGTTGGAGCTTTTAGAGGAATACATTTTATCTGGAAAAGATATTTCTTCAAATGAAAAAATAGCAAAGCATGAGGACTGGGTGAAAGAATTGCTGGAAAAATATCCGGATATTAATGCAGAGAACATTCAAGCAATTCTTCAAAAAGAAGTAGGACTGGTATTTGTACATGTGCTGGAAGATGCCGGAGTTTATAAATGCACACCAAAAGGAAGAGAAGATTTTATGCGTTTTGTGGACAGTTTATAGGACGTATTCTGATCGTGATTATAATGAATGCTGTAGTATGAAGTACAAAACTACAGAACAAGAAAATATTTTATAACAGCAGTTGCAGCCGGTATCTCATGATATATAAAATGAGAAT
>NZ_JBCOME010000126.1:0-2935 GCF_040924365.1 Ruminococcus sp. 1001136sp1_2201st1_G3_2201SCRN_220225
ATCAATTTAACAAGCCCCAGCAAAAAGCCGGGGCTAATACTTCAATTATTTTGGGACATTTTCAAAAACGCTTGACATGGATTTTGAATGAAAATTGTTGAAAATGTGAAAATTATAATCAAAAATCAGAAAATTAAAACAAAATACTTTAGGAAATATGGGAATATCCTTTGCGTCAAAAATCTTGACACGGTTTATTAGGCTCTCTATAATGATGGTGTATTTCGTTTTTTGATTTCTAAGAGTAAACTGGGGGAAGATTTTTGACAAAAGAGGCAATTTATCAGTATGTAAAAGAGCAATATGGAACAACACCGGAGCATCTCTGGAAGAAAGATCCTAAGTCAGCGGTGCTTCGGCATAAAAACGGAAAATGGTATGCAGTTTTTATGAATGTAGATAAGAATAAATTAGGAATTCCGGAAGAGGGAAGCGTAGACATTATGAATGTGAAATGCAATCCGGAGTTAAATGGGTTTATTGCACGAACCTATGGGATTAGGCCAGGGTACCACATGAATAAGGAGCATTGGATATCTGTAGTATTGGATGGCTCTGTTGGAGATGGTAAAACACTGGATTTTTTGGATATGAGTTATGATTTAATTGATACGGGAAGAAAATAATTTTTTTAAATACCCTTTAGGAATAGAAATAAACCTAAAGGGTATTTTCCTCTTAAGCGATATACAAGGGAGGATGTATTATTCTTTATCTTAAGAGGGAAGCTTCCTGGTTGCAGTAAATACATCTATATTTTCCACTGGAGGACAGTTTGAAGATGTGCTCACAGTTTGCTTCCGTACTGGTAATGCAGCGGGGATTTTTGCATTTGATTACATTCTTTAACGTTTTTGGCGGAACAGGGTGGTATTTTTTTACCACTTTTCCATCACGGATCACGATCAGCGTGACACCCTCATTTAAGTAACCAAGGACTTCCAGACGCTCAGGCTCTGTAAGCCCCTCTATTTTAATCAGGTCTTTACAGCCGTATTTTTCACTTCTTACAGACTGCAAAAGGGCAACGGACTGTTTCTGGGAGTCCAGTTCCAGAAGCTTGTAAATATCCATTCCTTTTCCAGCCGGGATATGATCGATCACAATTCCGTTTTGGATAGATTCAATCTTTAACATTACAGCACCGTCCTTCCTGTCAGCGGATCCGGGATTTCAAGCAGAGCCATGATCAATGCCATACGGATATATTTTCCGTTCTGCACCTGGTCAAAATAAGCGGCTCTTGGATCCTGGTCCACGTCTGTGGCAATTTCGTCCACCCTTGGGAGAGGATGGAGAACCGGCATATCCGGCTGTGCCAGATTTAATTTTTCCCGGTTTAAAATATAGGTATCCTTTAACCGGACATAATCTTCCTCGTTAAAGAAACGTTCTTTCTGAACTCTTGTCATATAGAGCACGTCCAGCTTGGGAAGGGTTTCCTCCAGGCTGGTGACTTCTTTGTAAAAAGAATGGTTTGGCTTTAAGGTCTCTTCCATCACGTAATCCGGGATCTTAAGTTCCTCCGGGGAGATGAAGTAAAACTCGTTTCCAGGATGACGTACCAGGCTGTTTACCAGGGAATGTACGGTGCGTCCAAATTTCAGATCCCCGCAAAAGCCAACTGTCAGATGATCCAGATGACCTTTCCTCTGACGGATAGTCATAAGGTCAATCAGTGTCTGGGTTGGATGGTTATGACCGCCATCCCCGGCATTAATTACTGGCACTGTGGCATACATGGAGGCACGAAGGGGAGCGCCTTCCTTGGGATGCCGCATTGCAATGATATCTGCATAGCAGCTTACCACCCGGGCGGTATCAGCTACCGTTTCTCCTTTTGTGGCACTGGACTGCTCAGCACCAGCAAAGCCAAGGGCCTTTCCTCCAAGGCTTAGCATGGCAGATTCAAAGGAAAGACGTGTTCTGGTACTTGGCTCGTAAAAAAGAGTAGCAATCTTTTTCCCATCCGCCACATGGCTGTACACTTCCGGATTTTCTGCAATGCGGTCTGCCAGATCCAGAACTTTTGTAGTTTCTTCAAGGGTAAAATCAAGTGGATCGATCAAATGTCTCATAACCAGGCTCCTTTTGTTAAAAACTGATCCCGTCTGGCTCCGACGGAAATAAACTGGATCTCATGGTTCAAAAGCTGCTCCAGGATACGGATGTAGGCTTTGGCATTCTCCGGAAGCTCTTCATACGTCCGGCAGCCGGAAATATCGCATTCCCAGCCCGGGAGCATTTCTACTACAGGGACAAAGCTGTCCAGTTCATCCATAGGGTCAAAATCCATGGTCACAACACCGTCACGTTTGTAGCCTGTGATCACGGGAATCTCTTTCATGGAACTTAAGACATCCATTTTGGTAAGTGCGATCTGATCTGCATTCTGGCATTTTAATCCATAACGGCTGGCTACGGCATCAAACGGTCCCACCCTGCGGGGACGGCCTGTGGCAGCACCATATTCACCGCCCGCTTTTCGAAGCTCTTCTTCCCAGGCATCGGACATTGCCTTTTCTGCTACAAAAGGACCGGCACCAACACAGGTAGAATATGCTTTTAAAACGCCCACCACATGATCCAGGGATTTTCCCGGAATTCCGGCACCGATCGGGCCATAGGCAGAAATGGTAGAGGAACTTGAGGTATAGGGGAAAATACCATAATCAATATCCCTCATGGCGCCAAGCTGGGCTTCCAGCACTACCTTTTTGCCCTCTGACAGTGCCTGTTCCAGAAACTCACCCGTGTCTGCAATATAGGAGCCAAAGAGTTCTGCCTGTTCCTCACACCAGGTGAGAAGAGCAGGGTAAGACATTGGCTCCTGATGATAGCAGCCTGCAAGCTCCAGGTTTTTTGCGTGTGTCCAGCAAAGCTGGACTACACTTGCCGGTGTAAGTCCGGTCACGGTAATCGCCAGTGAGCCGTG
>NZ_JBCOME010000127.1:0-2753 GCF_040924365.1 Ruminococcus sp. 1001136sp1_2201st1_G3_2201SCRN_220225
CCGTATGATGGGAAACTATCACGTACGGTTCTTAGGGGAGGGAAGGACAGTAATGCTCTTCTCTTACCCGACTATGCTAGTGTGGAAATGCTTTATCATCCAGAATATGTTGGTAAGCCATTAGCTGTAGGAGGAGATTCTGAAGCGAGGCATGGAATTGTATTGACGGCGAATTATATTGCGAAGAGAAGCGGCGTTAAGACTGGCATGGCATTGTGGCAGGCAAAGCAGGTTTGCCCGGATTTGATATTTGTGCCTCCGAGGATGGATTTATATTTGAAATTTTCCTCAATGTTGCGAGAAATATATTCGGAATATACGAATCAAGTTGAACCGTATGGATGTGATGAAGCTTGGCTTGATGTAACTGATAGTTTTTCACTGAAAGGTGACGGAAGAAAAATTGCAGAAGAAATTAACAGAAGGGTAAAGAAAGAACTGGGTATTACGGTAAGCATTGGAATTTCCTGGAATAAAATTTTTGCAAAACTTGGAAGCGATTATAAAAAGCCTGATGGAATTACAGAATTTAATCGGACGAATTATCGTGAACTAATCTGGAAACTTCCGGTATCAGATCTTCTATATGTAGGAAGATCAACGAATAGAACTTTACAGAAATATGGTATTCGCACAATCGGAGAACTGGCAAGAACAGATCCAAGTTTTCTGGAACGGCAGCTTGGGAAAATGGGACTTGTCATTTATTCATTTGCGAATGGCTGGGATGATTCACCAGTTTCAGTAGAAGGATATCAGGCACCGATAAAGTCTATTGGCAACAGTACAACGACACCCAGAGATCTGGAAAATGATCAGGATGTACAGATTATTCTGATGGCATTGGCAGAAAGTGTCGCAGCCAGACTGCGGAAACATGGTTTTAAATGTAATGTAGTGTCAATTTCGATTCGTGATAATGGGTTATTTCATTTCTCCAGGCAAAGAAAGCTGCAGGATCTGACCGACATTACAGATGAGATAATGAGTGCAGCATACCAGCTTTTTAGAGAGAACTATCATTGGCCTCGTCCAATCAGAAGTCTTGGAATCCGTGCAGATGATCTGGTTATGGGGCAGGTTCCGGTGCAGTTAGATTTATTTATGAATGAGCAGCGCCGGGAAAAACAGGAGAAGTTAGACAGGGCAGTAGATGATATCAGGCGACGGTTTGGATATCACAGTGTCCAGAGAGCATTTATGTATCAGGATAAAATATTATCCAGCCTGGATGCACAGGGATCCCACACCGTTCATCCAGTTGGATATTTCAATGGGAGGTAAGTGCTTTGAATGATAACAAAGTTTATGTAGAAGTCATTGTAAAATTCAGCACAGAAGGCGCAATGATGCCAATAGAATTTATTTGGGAAGATGGAACTAAATATTTAATTGATAAAGTAAAATCGAAAGAACGTTGTGCCAGCCGGAAAGCGGGTGGTACAGGAATTATGTATACTGTAATGGTAGATGGTAAGGAATGCCATTTATATTATGAATTTGATAAATGGTTTATGGAGCGCAAGAGTGCGTAAAGATTTAAGAAAGAAAATAGGATCTGCAAAAGAGCTGACCTTTCCCTTTTGCTCTTTTCAGATTGACATATAAGGGCATTACATCTATGTTCATGAAACAATATGCCCACTATATTGTCCATGCAGATGTGTCTCTGCTCAAGAATAATTCTTATTGAGCTTCCGTCAAAATCACAGGGATGGGAGTGTAGAACGTCAGAGAAAGACGATTCAATACGAAAAAAGGAGATTTTGATAATGACAGAGAGAGATTATGCGATTAGATCGTTTAAGGAAATTACATTAAATGCAGCACGACATACAGAAGAGAGAATGGATCTGTACTATGAAAAGATGAAAGCACTGATGAACAATTATCAGGATTTGATTTTGGAAAATCAGATGGTTCTGGATGAATTAGAGCAGGAGTGTCAGGAAAAGATCAATGAGAATATGGCCTATGCCCTTCAGTATATGGATGCCTATGATTACCGCATGAATTTAGGAAAATTGAAAAAAGAAGTAAACAATATCATTCTAATCTATGGACTTTGTGATATGGTCAACCGGGCAATGACACTGGTAAAATATTTTACACCGAATTTTGGAACCGAATATTATGATGTGCTTTATGGCTGCTTCTGCAGGCACAGAAAAATGACAGATATGGAAATTATGCTTGAACTGGGGATGAGCCGGGCAAGTTTTTATCGAAAGAAAAAAGCAGCTCTCCGGTATCTGGGATATTATTTTTTTGAAATCGTAGTGCCACAGTCTGCAAACAAACGATATAAGCCATCTTTTCCAGAAACGGAAGAGTAGATTTGAAAGAGCCTGATGGAATCTCCCCTTTTCATCAGGCTTATATATAATGGAATACTCCCCTATTTCTCTTATTATTCCGCAGATTCTTCAGCTGCAGTTTCTTTCTTTTTTCTGGATTTGCCAGAAATCATTTTATGACCTGAGTAAATGGCCATAGCCATACAAATCAGTGAACTGAATGCAAAATATTTATGAGCTGATTTCATATCCTTGTAGCCGGTGTAGCAAGTTCCGATCATGGAAACCAGTGCACCGATAGACCAGTATTTATGTGATTTCATTTGAACCTCTTGAGCTTTTTTATATCATACATCTTTTTAAGAAATATGCAAACTGGAATTGAACTAAATCGCTGCGCGATGGCCTGCGAAGGCTGTGGCGCAGTTTTCTCTTTAACTTAAAAAGGCAGTAGAT
>NZ_JBCOME010000128.1:0-2744 GCF_040924365.1 Ruminococcus sp. 1001136sp1_2201st1_G3_2201SCRN_220225
GTAAGCGCAAAATATTGCTACGTTACTCGTAAATTACGCTTGCACCAAAATGATAGATGCAAGCGTTTTACTTTATTTTAGTTTTGACAGTTCGCTTTCGCAGTCTCGCTCCATGGAGCAAGTTGTTCCAGCTGTTCATCTGACATTTTATCGTTTGGCCGTTGTGATAAGAGATATGTCAGATATTTATAGGTATTCAGATCATTCGCTTTTGCCATCTCAACTATTGTATACACAATAGCACTAGCGGTGGCTCCTTTAGGACTGGCGCTGAACAGCCAGTTCTTCCGGCCAACAGTGAATGGTCTGATTGCATTCTCGCTAAGATTGTTGGATAAACTGCAATGACCGTCTTCCAGATAGGTCATCAGGGTGTCTTTCCGATTTTGGGCATAGTTCACCGCTTTCGCCAAACGGGTTCCCTTGTTTGGGCGCTGTTGATCCAGCCAATTCCAGAATGCCTCCAGTATCGGCTTCTCCTTTTCAAGACGAAATTGTTTTCTCTGCTCCGCAGTGTGATTTTTTGCTTTTGAGTACCGCTCACAATCAAACAGCTTGCAACAGAACTGTACTCCCTGCACTGCCGGAAGGCTGTAATCATACTCTTTCCCTTTCGGTATGGCATCTGTGAAGTAACGTCTCACATGTGCCCAGCAAGAGCAGCGCTTGATATCCGGCAGATTATTATAACCCTGATATCCATCAGTCTCCAGATATCCGCTGAACCCCTGTAGGAAAGATGCTGCATGGAACTTTGCCCTTGTCTCTGTATAATGATAGAGCAGGATCGGCGGAAGTCCATCTTCTCCACTGCGGAAGAGCCACATCCAGGAATCCGTTTCAGGATTACGCTCCGGTTCATTCAGTACCTGAACCCGGGTTTCATCTGCCATCAGATATTTACGCATCCGTAACTGACAGTGAAAATAATCATAAACATGACGGAGATAATTCTCGGCACAGTAAATGATCCAGTTAGCAAGCGTAGCCCGGCTTAATGGGACACCCAGTTGCTTCCAGTCCTCTTCCTGCCGGTTTAACGGCAGACCATTCTGGTACTTCTGGTGCATTGCCCATCCGACAACGGATTCCGATGCATAACTTTCCGGGATCAATGGTTCCTGAACAGGGGCTTTGACAAATGTCTGATCATCCGGATGTTCCTCTGATATGGCACACTCCGGGCATTTATAGGTTTCACGATAGATATTTACTACTTTTCCTTTGGCAGGGGTAAAGCGAAATTCATGGCGGACGAATTCTTTCCCGATACATTCCATCTGCGTTCCGCAGGTTGGACAGTTTCGCTCCTCCTCCGTAAGAGAAATGATCTCGTCGCAGGAAGGAACATTTTTAAAGAGATCTGCATGTGTCCGTCTTGCTTTTCTCTTATGTTCCGGAACAGTGATGTCATCAGGAAGTTCTTGTTCCCATGTCGGATCTGCTTCCTGCTCGGCTTCATCAAAAAGATTCAACTGGCCATCGATATCTTTCCGTTTTTCACTGGAAGTACCAAAAAGTTTCTTCGTGAGATATTCAATCTGCTGACGAAGGTTTTCTTTTTCCAGCCGGTCTGCTTCCAATGTTTTTTGTAAAGACTGGATCAGTTCTGTCTGTGTGGAAATGGTCTTATTCAGTTGGTTGATCATGTCCTTGTACGCGAGGATTTTTGAATCTTTTGAATTACCAGCCATATGTTTTCTGCTCCTTTTTCACTACTCTTATTGTACCATAAAAAGCAATGAAAAAGAAGCAGGAAACCCAGCATTTACAAGGGATTTCAGACATGATACAGGATGAAAAAACCCTCCGTTTCTGTTGGCTGGCATAGATGTTTTACGCGATCATTCCGTAGGCTTGAATGCCTTTGGTTGTTCGATTTCAAGCCCGGACATGAGCCAGTCGAATTGCTGCCAGGTCAATTGTTTTACTTCCAACTGATTTCTGGGCCAGCGGAATCTGCCCTGGACTTCCATACGTTTATACAGCAGCACAAATCCGTCAGATTCCCAGAGCAAAGCTTTGATCCTGTCACAACGTTTTCCACAGAAAAGATACAGGGCACTTCGCCTTGGATCCATATGGAGTTGATCCTCTACAATAGCACACAGCCCGTCAATGGATTTCCGCATATCCGTTCTGCCTGTTACGATATAGATTTCATCGGCGGCTGTGATATCCCCTAACATTCCAACTCCTTCACAATGCGAAGCGTTTGAGCCAGAAGCTGAGGATCTGTTCCATTTGGTATTGTTAGATGAAAGCTTCCTACAGACAGCTTCATTGGCTCTGCTACAGAAAGGTTATTTCTTTCCGTAGATGCCGGAATTATATTTAATGGCTGTTCATAAGGAATCGGGTCAGTATCATGAAAATCCACTCTGACAACTTCCTGGCTTTCTGGTGCACGATAGGTGCTTCCAGTTGACGCCGGCAAATCCACACAACCTTTCTGACACAGTCTTTTTACCCAGTTGTAAAAAGTTCCTGGCTTGATATCATGTTCCACACACCATTGATGATCTGTCAATCCACTTTGACGGCATTCCATGATGAGACGGTATTGTTCTTCAGCAGGTATTCTTTTGCTTCTCATGAGCACACCTCCATAACTTGAATAGAGTAAAATGCTCGCATCTATCATTTCTAGCAAGAGAAAATGAAGTGAAATGCTTGCATTCTCTAATGATTATTATGGATTGATTTTTAGGGCAACACAATCCGTCGAATTATTTTGCGCTTAC
>NZ_JBCOME010000129.1:0-2550 GCF_040924365.1 Ruminococcus sp. 1001136sp1_2201st1_G3_2201SCRN_220225
ATCTTTGGAAACCAGACGATTTTTTCCCTTGATCTGCTTTGCAGGTCAGTAAAAAAACCGCTGTCTTGTACGGTATCGGCTTCATACCACTTATTTTCCAGTATCATTCTTGCCAGCTTTTGACGGTGCAGGAGCTTCTTGAAACTGTCGTAACAGAAGCGGTAATACAGAAAAGCGACCAATGCACAAACACCAGTCGCTATCAGTATGGTTATGAAGTTGTATGTGGAAAGCGTCAAGCCGTTCTCTAACAAGCTGAAATGTTCCCAATCGGTACACATGAGCTGTTTTATATTCAATAGCAGGAGAACCGCCACGAATACAAACAGAAGCGTACCTATGGAGAAATGGTAGACAAGGTGCTTGTCGCTGGCTCTGATACGGTGTCCTTTATTCCAAATCATACGCATAAATCAATCACTCCTTTCTGGATATGAAAAAAGCAGTCAATCCTAAGACTAACCGCTTTATAAAATATCAGTATTTTGACTTATTTACTAATGACTACATTATTTTAATAAGTATTAAACTTACAAGGTAGAATATGAGCAAATGTCCGGGATAAAAAACATAGAAGAAATATTTCATTTTCATTCCACGCTCACCATTATACATTGAAATAAACAGTAAAGATGTTACAGCGGTTAAAAAATAAGGGTCAATAAATCCACTTATTGTAAAATTCAGTCCACAAATATACATAACTAAAATAGAAGCAGTATATTTTAATGTTGGCATATCATAAAAAAGATAAAACACGCTGATTAAGGCTATTCCATAATACCAACCGTCTAAATTGCAAATATATGAAATATACGCCCCGATTGCTATTGTTACAAAAGAGATTATCACATTTTTGTTAAATCTTTTTATGATTGTTAAAATAATCAACCCTAATAACAGCGTGAATAAAACATTTTGCTGTCCCAAACTGAATAAAGTTCCTACACAAGCTAAATCATAAATAGGCTCAGAAATAAGTGCAAAAATTCCTAAGTTTAAAATATATTTCTTGAGATTATGTGTATGAAAAAAGCCCTCTACTAATAAAAAACAGAAGATAGGGAATGCAATTCTACCTAAAATATGACAAATATTGACTGCGGACATTAAAATATCAAATTGCTCATCTGTAAACATAGAATATGGAGCATTTAGGATAATTCCATTTTTTAATACCACTTGACCTAAATGGTCTATTACCATAAAAATCATTGCCAATATTTTTAATGTACTTCCCGAAATAATTTTTTTCATTTTATTATGACTGATGATTTGCCGTTAATTTTCTATTTTGATATTGTAGTTAAGACTTATAATATCTTCTGTATAATCATCAGCAACGATTTGAATAATATAGGAACCTTTTTCAAAATACAAAGTTTGTAAATCATTCAACTCTTGACCGTCTAATTGATAATAAATCTTATTGTCTTTATCTGCAATGGTAATATGAAGTTTACCGTTATCAGTAGCACCTTTTACTTGTATATCAAGTTTTTCATCTTTAGGGACTGAAAAATATCCGTTTGTAATATTCATAGACGGTTCTTTTGTTTCATTGCTTTTATAAGTTTCATGTTTTTCCATTGTAAAATTAACCGCTACGCTATCTTGATATTTGCTGTATAATCCCCAGATAGTAACAGTTCCTAAAAAACATAAAACTAGCAATAGTATAAGATACTTCTTTTTTGCCTTTTTTTCATTATCAATTTTTTTTACAGTCTGAACATCATTTTTTAATAATTCATCAATAGAGATTTTGAAATAATCACTTACCTTTATAATCATTTCTAAATCGGGGTAACTTTTACCATTTTCCCAATTAGAAATAGTCTGTCTGGAAACATTAAATAAATTCGCAAAATCATCTTGACTTAAACCATGTTGTTTTCGCAGATTATTTATCTGTTCTCCTATATTCATTTCAAATCTGTCCTCCTTTCAAACAGCATTATCTTATTTTTTTCATTAGAAATCTATCAAAATTCCTTTACATCTTAGCAAAGTTTCTTTTACAGAACGAAATATTGCTTTGATATATACAGATATAGAATAATTCGCATAAAACAAATTATAGAGCTATTTGAAAGGAGAAGCAATAGCAATATTTATAAATGACTATTTTTTCGGCTGTCCCTGCGGTGTATGGTTCTGTGGATTACCTGTGTTCTGATTGCCTTTATTCTTCAACACAATATCCTCTGCTTTTACATACCAGTCCACATCTGCACCTGTATAGGTCTTTCTTGATACCGTATCGGCTACGGGATTGACAAGCTCCACGACTGCATTGTACGGAAATTCCCTCAACGGTACTTCTGGCGGTACAGACACGGGGATAATTCCACCATGCAGACTGCACTTCAAATCATAGATACGCTTTTTAAGCTGGGTACTCGGTGTCCCGTCCTCGTTCTGCAAGAACACATCACGCACCGCTGTAAATTTTAATTCTCCAAATGTTTTTTCTTTGTCAATAACAAACCCGTTTGATAATCTCATAAATTCTTCACTCCTTTACTTTTCTTCAACTGCTACAATATC
>NZ_JBCOME010000130.1:0-1986 GCF_040924365.1 Ruminococcus sp. 1001136sp1_2201st1_G3_2201SCRN_220225
CGCTTATTGGAAACATACTTGTGATGATCAACAAAGCTTGCAGCGTTGAAGATGATATGGTTATGAATGTGCTTTTTATCAACATGGGTACTGATCACGTATTCATATTTTCCTTTCAGTACTTCGGCTGCAAATTGCTGTCCTAAGCGATGGGCAGTTTCGGCATCAACTTCTCCAGGTTTAAATGACTGGATCAGATGAAATGCCAGGTTATCACCTTTGTCCATTCCATTCTTTTTTGCCATTTCTCTAGTCATGGAAAATTCGAGATCAGCAGTTTCCGGGGAACAGCCAAAACTGGAAACCAGCAGTTTTTCATCAGTCTTGTCTGGATTCGTGATATAGTCCAGAGCTTTCTTGTCTGTTACTTTAATGGGGAAGATCTTAATATATGCCATAGTTCTTTCACCATCTCTTTCAATTCTTGCATTTCTTCCGGATATAGATCTCCGGTGGTATTTACCTTTTTTGCAATCTGGTTGATATTTATGCCAATCTTGTGCATTTCCTCATACTGTTTCTTCAGAGGAGTTGTATCTGTGTTGACGATGTAGCCGTCGATTGCCATCTTACGCAGATAAGCTCCCATGTTCTTGGTTTTTGATTCTATCATCTTCCTGCGGATTAGCTTTCGTTCTTCTTCTGTGACATAAAAATGAATTTCTTTGTTTCTTTTTCTTTCAGCCATTAGCAGTTTCTCCTTTCTGAGAGGGCAGTAGTATCGTTGCTTTCAGCGTTTTTCAATTCAGGGCAGGGTACCCTAAATTGGGATTTTCCGGAAGTGTATCCTCACTTCCTGTCCTTGCTGTTTTACCCCTCTATTAGTTAAAGTCAGGAGAACCGGGAAAATGCAAAAGAATTTGGCAGGTAGTACGGGATACGAAAATGTGGTATGATTATGGGCAGGATATCAGAAGAATCAGGAGTTGAAAAGATTGTGAAGACGGAAGAAATCTTTGAATACGTGCAGAAACAGTACGGTACAGTTCCAGAATATTTATGGAGTAAATCTCCAGACAGTGTTGTACTTCGTCATAAAAATGGAAAATGGTATGCAGTATTCATGACAGTTGAGAAATCGAAATTGGGATTAGAGGGAAATGATCTGGTTGCCATCATGGACGTAAAGTGCGATCCAGAAATGACCAGCATGATTATTCAGACTTATGGATTTTTACCAGGATACCATATGAATAAACAGCACTGGATCACGATTTTACTGGATGGTTCAGTCAGTGAAGCGAAGACATTGGACTTTTTGGATATGAGCTATGACCTGATTGACGGAGCAGACAGAAAGGAAGAAAAATGAGAACAGCGATAGTATACGCATCTGTGCATCATGGAAATACAGAAAAATTAGTAAAGAGGATTGCAGAAGAATGTCAGATGGATTTGATTGATGCTGTGAAACAGCCAGATGCAGATCTGAGCAGTTATGATATGATTGGGTTTGCATCAGGAATCTATTTTTCAAAGTTTCATCAGTCGATATTGGAATTTGCAGAGAAGAATCTACCGGACGACAAAAAGATATTTCTGATCTGTACTTATGGTGGGAGTGCGAATTATAAATCCATAGAGCAGATTTTGGATAAAAAACATGCCAGTGTGGTTGGAAAATTTGGCTGTAAAGGGTATGACACATTCGGACCATTTAAACTGGTTGGAGGTATTGCTAAAGGCCATCCGAATGAAGAAGATATGAAAAATGCAGCGGACTTCGTAAAAGGAATACACTGATTTTTGAGCAAAAGGAAAACCGGGGATTTTACTCCTCGGTTTTCTGGATGTTGTGCTTCAGTCTTCAACTTGAAAAATATCTTCTACAGGCACTTTCAGGTAATGTGCCAGCCGGATTGCAATCTCAAGAGAGGGATTACGTTCTCCACGTTCGATGCGGCCTATCGTCTGGCTGCAGGAACCTATGGCTTCAGCCAAATCTGCTTGAATGAGATTCCGTTCTTCACGAATATCTTTTAGTGT
>NZ_JBCOME010000131.1:0-1834 GCF_040924365.1 Ruminococcus sp. 1001136sp1_2201st1_G3_2201SCRN_220225
CTCACTGGCGATTACCGTGACCGGACTTACACCGGCAAGTGTAGTCCAGCTTTGCTGGACACACGCAACAAAAAAAGACATCAAAAATCCATTCCAGGTTTTTTTGATGTCTTTCTATATGTTCCAGATATGTAATCTCAAATGATTGCTCCTGATGTCTTATCAGGACTAAACTTTTCTACATAGGGGTGCTATGCATAAATGATAATTCGATTATAGGATAGCACAATATATGGTATGTGTCAATCGTATAATTCTATATATTGTGCACATGTATTGTCTCATATTTTCCAAGAACAAACATTAGGAACAGCGCCTTTCCATAAACCATTTATCAAATTCATAGTATAAATGGCTCTCTTTTCCATTCACAATTACGGTATATCGCATCCCGACTCCGCCTGCTTTTCGGCTTGCACAGCGTTCCCTTGCAAGGATACGGTCCACATGATATTTTTCTCCATCTTCCCAGATAAATTCCACTGGACTCATAGTTCCGTCCTTATCAAAACTCACCAGAACCTCTACATATACTTTTGCATTTTCCATTTACCAATTACCTCCCATTAAAATAGCCTACCGGATGAACCGTGTGGGAACTTTGTGCATCCAAGCTTGCCAGAGCTTTGTCCTGGTACACAAACGCTTTTTGGATACTGAAATACCCAAACCTTCTGCGAATCTCATCTACAGCCTGGTCCATTTTTTCCTGCTTTTCCCGTTGTTCCTCGCTTATAAACAAATCAAGCTGTACTGGTACGTCTGCCAAAACCAGATTTTCTGCACGTATTCCAAGGCTTCGGATCGGATGATTCCAGTTATAATTTTCTTTGAACAGCAGGTAGGCAGCCGTCATAATCTCATTGGTAATATCCGTAGGCCTCTCCAGCTTTTTCTGTCTCGAAAAAGAGTATAACCCATTATCCCGGATGGTGATGGACACCACCTTGCATTTGAAGCCATGTTTCCGAAGCCTGGCTGCAACACTTTCTGCCAATGCCATCAGTACAATCTGCACGTCCAGGTTGTTCTCCAGGTCCCTGGGAGTGGTTGTACTATTACCAATAGACTTTATAGGTGCTTCATACCCCTGCGCCGATACAGGTGACTCGTCCCAGCCATTTGCAAAAGAGTAAAGCACCAGACCCATTTTTCCAAATAACCGTTCCAGAAACTTTGAATCCGCCAGGGCAAGCTCCCCAATTGTCTGAATTCCATAACGATCTAACGTATTTCTGGTAGAACGTCCAACATACAAAAGATCTGCAGCAGGAAGTCTCCAGAGCTGTTCCTTATAATTTTCCTTTGAAAACACCGTGATTCCATCAGGCTTCTTATAATCACTTCCCAGTTTTGCAAAAATCTTATTCCAGGAAATCCCGATACTGACCGTAATTCCCAGCTCTTTTTTCACACGCCGGTTAATCTCCATTGCAATTTTTCTTCCCTCTCCCTTTAAGGCCGCACTGTCCGTAATATCTAACCAGGCTTCGTCACATCCATATGGTTCAACCAGATCAGTATATTCCCCATAAATTTCTCTTAGAAGAGAAGAAAAACGCAGATACAAGTCCATCCTGGGCGGAACAATCACAAGATCCGGACATGCCATTTTTGCCTGCCAAAGTGCCTGTCCCGTCTTCACTCCTTTTTTCTTTGCCACATAATTGGCTGTAAGCACAATTCCATGCCTCGCCTCGGGATCCCCGCCTACCGCCAGGGGATACCCTGCATACTCTGGGTGATATAGCATTTCCACACTGGCGTAGTCGGGTAAGAGAAGAGCATTACTGTCCTTCCCTCCCCTAAGAACCGTACGTGATAGTTTCCCATC
>NZ_JBCOME010000132.1:0-1763 GCF_040924365.1 Ruminococcus sp. 1001136sp1_2201st1_G3_2201SCRN_220225
TGATATGATACCTCTAAAGTAGACAGATTAAATATAAAAATCTGTTACTTTGGAGGTATTTTTCATGCCAAAATCAAAACATTCACCTGAGTTTAGAGCTAAAGTATCGCAGGAATATCTGGATGGTATAGGTTCTATTCAGTTCCTTGCTGATAAATACAGTATAGGATATTCAACACTAAAAGGATGGATTAATGAATATCAAATTCATGGGATAGCTGCATTTTGTCATCCATCGAATAGAAATAGAACTTATTCAAAGGAGTTTAAACTCCGATGCGTAGAAGCAGTTCTAAATGGAGAAGGGACTGTTGACGATATCATCGCTAAATATGCAATATCTAGTCGTTCTGTTTTGCGAAGTTGGATTAAGGTGTATAATGCCAATAGAGAGTTCAAGGATTATAATCCAAAACGGGAGGTCTATATGGCAGAGGCACGAAGAAAAACAACACTTGAGGAACGAAAAGAAATCGTTAATTATTGCATCAACCATAATCGTGACTATAAGAATACAGCTACAAAATTCAATGTTTCTTACGGTCAGGTCTATTCTTGGGTAAAGAAATATGATAGTGATGGGGAATCCGGATTAACTGACAGACGCGGTCAACGTAAAACAGATGATGAAGTAGATGAATTAGAACGTTTGAGACGTGAAAACTTACGACTAAAGCGTCAGCTGGAAGAAAAGGATATGGTTGTTGAATTGTTAAAAAAAGTGAAAGACTTCGAAAGGATGTGAGGCTGGGTAAGGTTCGTCATGAATCAAAATATCTTGCGATAGAATATTTTCATACAGAGAAAAACTGGAGTATTGGATGGATGTGTAAACATTTGGAGGTCGCAAGAGCTGCTTATTATAAATGGCTACACCGTGAAACACCTGAGGATGAAATGGAAAACATCAAACTTGCAGAGCTCATTAAGGAGTATGATGAACGCTTTAGTCATATCTTAGGGTATCGGAGAATGACTTCTTGGATCAATCATTTTAATCAAACAAAGTACAGCAAAAATAGAGTTCACAGAATTATGAAAAAACTGGGAATCCATTCCGTTATACGAAAAAAGAAGAAAAAATATAGGAATGCCAATGCAGATGAAACAACACAAAATATATTACAAAGAGATTTTTACGCAACTGCACCCAATCAAAAATGGGCTACTGATGTGACTGAATTTAAAGTGCCAGGTAAAAAAAAGAAGTTGTATTTAAGTGCCATTATAGATCTGTATGATAGATATCCTGTGTCATATGCTGTTAGTGCCAGAAATGATAATAAATTAGTATTTAAAACTTTTGATAAGGCAATTGCGTTGAACCCCTGTGCAAAGCCGATTTTTCATTCAGATCGGGGATTCCAGTATACCAGCAAAATGTTTAAAAAGAAACTTGTAAAACAAGAAATGAGACAATCCATGTCTCGGGTTGGACATTGTATTGATAATGGACCAACAGAAGGTTTCTGGGGAATTATCAAAGCAGAAATGTATCAGATGTACGAAATAACTGATGAATCCTCATTAAGATTTGCAATAAAGGATTATATAAGATTTTATAGTGAAGAACGTCCACAGGATAGGTATTGCTGCAAAACACCCCTAGAAGTACGTCAAGAAGCACTGAAATCTGACATACCAGTAGAATATCCTATTCCAGAAAACAAACGAATTAAAAAATATAAAGAGAAATGGTGTGCATAAAAATACCTACACTCCAAAATGAAATGTAGGTATTTTTGTCGCTTACCTTTAGATAT
>NZ_JBCOME010000133.1:0-1724 GCF_040924365.1 Ruminococcus sp. 1001136sp1_2201st1_G3_2201SCRN_220225
TACTTAACTGACGGTACAAAACCGATTGATTTTACAATCACAGAAAATGGAAAAATCGTGGACTTAACCGACGAAGCCCATTCT
The DNA here is from genome assembly GCF_040924365.1 of Ruminococcus sp. 1001136sp1_2201st1_G3_2201SCRN_220225. Classification (NCBI taxonomy): domain Bacteria; kingdom Bacillati; phylum Bacillota; class Clostridia; order Eubacteriales; family Oscillospiraceae; genus Ruminococcus; species Ruminococcus sp. 1001136sp1_2201st1_G3_2201SCRN_220225. The sequence continues at coordinate 85 of NZ_JBCOME010000133.1, forward strand.
ATCTATAATCAGATTAAGCGTGGAGATATTGAGGGTGTAAAAATCGGTGCAGGCACACACAAGCGTCTTGCTGATGTTCCCTTTAGGATCACAAGCAAGACGACGGGCGAAAATCATGTTGTGGTAACTGATGATAACGGGCAGTTTTCCACTTCTGCTGAATGGGCTTCTCATAAGCACAATACCAACGCAGGAAAGACCAGCGAGGACGGCGTGTGGTTTGGGACTTCTGAACCAGACGACAGCAAGGGTGCGTTACCTTATGATACCTATATCATTGAGGAATTACGCTCTGACAGCAACAAAGGCTTTGAACTTATCCCACCATTTGAAATCGTAGTATCAAGAAACAATCTTGTGATTGATTTAGGGACTTTGACTGATGAATACGAGAAAGAAATCTCTATCCATACCACAGCAACCAGCAAGGACGGCGAAAAGACAATCCTTGCAGGAAAAGAGGTTACGATTGTTGATACCGTCAAATTGGACGGACTTACAAAAGGCACAAAATACCAGCTCAAAGGCTGGCAGATGTTAAAGGAAGAAAACGCAGAACTTCTTATTGACGGGAAACGTGTAGAAAACGATTATACCTTTGTCGCTGATGAGGAAGAAATGAAAGTGGAAATTTCCTATACATTCAATGCGTCTGCTTTAGGTGGCAAGAACCTTGTTACCTTTGAAGAATTGTATGATTTCAGCAATCCAGACGAACCCGTAAAAGTTGCGGAACACAAGGACATTGAGGACGACGGGCAAACCGTACTTATCACAGAGCGTATCATCAAAATTCATACGACTGCTACCGATAAGGACGGCAACAAAGAGATTGAAGCTGGAAAAGACGTTACAATCATTGATACCGTAACCTTAGAGGGCTTAGAAATCGGTACACAGTACAAACTTGTGGGCTGGCAGATGTTGAAAGAAGAAAATGCAGAACTTCTTATCAATGGAAAGCGTGTGGAAAGTGATTATACGTTTACTGCTGACAGCGAAACTATGAAAGTAGAAGTTGCCTTTACGTTTGACGCTACTTCTCTTGACGGCAAACAGCTTGTAACTTTTGAAGAATTGTACGATTTAAGCAATCCAGACGAGCCGAAGAAAGTTACCGAGCATAAGGATATTGAGGATAAGGGACAGACAATTACCTTTAAGGAAAAGCCAGAAGAACCAGAGAAACCCGAAACACCACCGACACCAGAAAAGCCTAACAGACCTAGCGACAGTCCCAAAACGGGCGACAGTACAAATGTAATGGCATTTGTTGTGATGTTGCTTGCGTCTGCTGGTGGACTGGCTGGAACATATCTTTACAAACGCCGTAAATTGAAGAAATCATAAGGCGGTAATGGTATGATGAAAGAAAAATCACGCTCTCCGCCGAAGCTGTCAAACGGCAGACTTTTGCTTATTCTGGCTTGTCTGCCAACAACCTGCAAGAACACGGATAGTCAAGGGTGCGTAAGCATTGATTTTACCCTTTACTATCTGGGGGATTGCTGGTACTTCCCAAACCGCCAGAATAAGAAATCACAATCAAAAAACTTATCGAATATAGAAAGAAACGAGGTAAAACAATATGGAAATGAAATATGTCGTGCCAGATATGGCACAGTCTTTTGGAACTCTTG
>NZ_JBCOME010000134.1:0-1566 GCF_040924365.1 Ruminococcus sp. 1001136sp1_2201st1_G3_2201SCRN_220225
GTATACATCCACATATCCAATAAAACTGTTATGGGAATAAAGAGTCCGCTTGATCATCCTGTCAAAAAAAAACGAGGACATAAATCTAAGAGAAACGCAGGTGATGCAAATGAATCATGACATCACCATTCAGGATGTATTCCATCGATTTCTTCCGCAATACTGTGAGACACACAACTTTTCTCCCCAACAGCAACTAACGGCACTGTGTATCTCCAAATGCCATACTCTTGAAATGGGAGCCAATTTAAGCGAATGCGAAAACTGTCACAAGAAATATATTCATTATAATTCATGCAAGAACCGTCACTGCCCCATGTGTCAAGGAATGGAGGTCGATGAATGGATTGACAAACAGCAGGAAAATGTACTGGATGTTCCATACTTTCATACGGTTTTTACAGTTCCTGAAAAATTATATTCCCTGATTTATTCAAATCAGAAACTCCTTTATGATGCTTTGTACCATGCAGCACATCAAACAATGGAAGAACTGTCTGCGGATCCGAAGCATCTTGGAGCAAGGATTGGATATATCTGCGTACTTCATACTTGGGGCTCCAGGATGAATTATCATCCTCATCTCCACACCATTGTTCTTGGCGGTGGACTTGATGCTGCAAACAAGTGGAAGGATAAAGGAAAGAAGTTTTTCTTTCCGGTTAAGGTCATGTCTGCCGTCTTCAAAAAGTATTATCTTCGTGAGCTGAAACAATTCTGGGAAGATAAAAAACTTGAGTATCATGGAACGGCAGCACATTTGAAAAATCATTATGAATTCAAAGCTTTACTGAATTCCCTCTACGATAAGAACTGGGTTGTATATACGAAGGAGGCATTCAATGGAGCGGATTCTGTGATCCACTACCTTGGCCGTTACACTCATCGTATCGCTATCAGTAACCGTAGAATTGTCAGCATGACAGATGAAACTGTTACCTACCTCGTAAAGGATTACAAGAATGGCGGTAAATATATCGAACAAACCATTAAAGGAACAGAGTTTCTGCGAATGTTTCTAATGCATGTGCTCCCTAAAGGTTTTGTCCGAATTCGCCACTATGGCCTGCTTTCCTGTAGGAACAAGAAAGAAAAGATGGCACACTGCCGGAAGCTTCTCAACTGCATTCAATATATTTCAAAACTCCGAGGCAAAACCTGTGCGGAAAAGCTGATGATCCTTTACAAAAAGGATATCTGTAAATGTGAAGCCTGTGGAGGAAATCTTCATTCACTATCGCTTCGAGGACGCTATATGTTGACTTGAGTGAAGGAATTTGAATACTGAAAAACAGCCTCCTGAAAGAAGGCTTATTAAGTGTACCCTTCATTCGATAAGACAGGTTACTATTTTGAATATATGATGGAATCAGTTTCCAATGCATAGATTCTTTGGTAAAATCAAGAAGAAGGAAATCGATTGAAACTCCATACTGTATCGTCTGGAGTGACGCGATTTTGTTCAATCGGTAAAAATCGGTGTGCAGTCCAGAGAAAAGGGCAGCTATCAATAGATGGTAAGCTGTTTTTTTCTCTGTCCTGACACCGATTGTTCACGTATCAATT
>NZ_JBCOME010000135.1:0-1364 GCF_040924365.1 Ruminococcus sp. 1001136sp1_2201st1_G3_2201SCRN_220225
GCAAGACTAACTTCCACCCCCAGTTTCTAATGTAGAACAAAACAGACTAAAGGTGGAAGTTAGTTTTTCATTTAAGGCATTCACAAAATCTTCGCAAAAATTAGCACTCACCTCTTGTTATTACAGCGTAGCTTCTGTCTTAGTTCATAGAGTGCCGTAAAGTGCCTATTTACAGGCTTTTCACGGGTTTTATGAATTTATCACATTTCATCAAAAATCGTCAATATACAAAAAATTGGTGTCAAAATTGGTGTCAAATAACCTTAATTTGAGATTTTGATGAGAAACACATCAGTATAAAAAATTGAATATTTTATAGATTATGGAACGCCTAAAATGACGTTCCTTTTCTATTTTCAGCCGTTCTTATTGGACGGCTATTTTATCACCCAAAATGAAAGGAGCATTAGATTTATGAAAAAGACATGGAAACGATTGTGTACGGGCTTCTTAGCTCTTGTAACTGTCGTTACTGCTTTACCGACTACACCCGTTCATGCAGAAAGCAAGCAATACTGGACGGAAAGTGCAGAACGTGTCGGTATCATTGAAAAAGTAATGAATGACGGTTCTATTGGTTCGACATTCAATGAGGGCTATATGAAAGTCGAGGGCGAAACTGCCTATTGTATTGACATCAATACAGATTTTAAGAACGGCTATAAGACCAGAGCTGACGCAAGCTCACGCATGAGTGTCGACCAGATTTCAGATGTGGCGTTATCCTTAGAGTATGTCAAACAGTATGGCGAAGCTCACAAGGAATTGAACTATAAACAAGTCTATCTGTTGGAACAATGTGTTGTCTGGCAGAAATTGAGCATACATCTTGGCTGGCAATGTGATAACGTGCGAGCTTCTTATGATGAAATTCCAAAGGCTACGCAGGACGAAGTTTTCTCTGGTGCAAAAGCCTTTGTCAAAGAAAATAAAGGACGCTATGAATGTGGCGGTTATATCTACTCTGGCGAGGGGCAGGAATTGGGACAATTCTGGGCGAAGCTGAATGTCGGAAATGCGAAATTACAAAAGACTTCCAGTAATACTAGCATTACAGACGGTAACGGGAATTACTCTATTGCAGGTGCAACCTATGGTGTCTTTTCTGATAAGGACTGCACGAAACAGCTTGCTCCCCTTACGACTGATGAAAACGGAAATACAGATATTGTAGAGGTAAAAGCAGGCACAGTCTATATCAAGGAATTATCCGCACCAGCAGGATATAAAGTGGATAAAACTGTATATTCCTTAAAGGTTGAAGCTGGAAAGACAGCAACATTGAAAGTATCTGATACGCCAAAAGTAACGGACACTTTGATTGAGCTTTTCAAGATTGATATGGAAACACAGAAAGACAATCC
>NZ_JBCOME010000136.1:0-1353 GCF_040924365.1 Ruminococcus sp. 1001136sp1_2201st1_G3_2201SCRN_220225
TCAGACTGTAGACAAACTTGGTGTTGGGTGTTATGCCCAGCACCATTTTTCTTTTAAAACTTCTTTTCTTTTTATTTTCTTCAAAATCAACAAAAATCTGGCTGTGTTCCAACCTCGTTTTTCCAGGATCTTTGCCAGTTTTTTCAGATTCATGCATGCAAAGGTAAGCCCGGCTTTCATTTCCATCCGTGCTTTTCCTACATACTGTGTATATCGAAATCCATGCTGTTCTTTCGCTGTACCGAAGATCCGCTCTATGGTTTCTTTTCTTAACTGGTAGATCTGTCTGTTTCCGATCGTGTGCCGAATGTCTTCTACCACTTCCATATATTCTTCCCATACATGACGTGTGATCAGTTTTACATGATCCTTACTTTCTGTGCATTTTGAAAGACATTGGCATTCAGCACAATGTTCACCGCAGCTTTTATACTCTTTATATCCACTTCTGTTTGTTGTACTGTATGTCAATATATGTGCTCCCGGACATATATAACAATCATAGTATTCATCATATGCGAATTCGTGTTTTCCGAAAAATCCTTCTTTGGTCTTGGGACGGGTATACGGAAAAAGTGGTTGAATTCCATCTTCCAACAGCCGATGGGCGATTGCCGGAGTTTTATATCCTGCATCTGCAACTACCATCTGCGGATTCAGTTTAGATATCTTATCGTATAATGCTTTAAAAGTACGACTGTCATGCTCATTACCAGGATGTACTGTATATCCAAGGATCCAGCCATGTTTATCACAGGCAGTTTCTACTGCATATGCAAAAACGTGTTTATGTTCACCCTTTCGAAACCATCCACTTTCCGGATCGCTGATGCTGCATTTTTGTGTTTTCACATCTTCAGGAAGTTCTTCAGATATAGAATCCTTATCATTTCCGGTTCCACCGGATGCAGGTGGCTGGTTATCATCTTTTTTCTTTAATGGCTTTTTTCCATGTGCCAGACGATCTTTTTCAATCTCTTTATTTAATTCCTCTTCATACCAGAGAGCCTGTTCGTGTGCAACCCGCTTACGCATTTTTTTACTGTTTGCACAGGCTTTTACATGTGTTGCATCCACGAAGATCTGTTCTGTATTTACAAGCTTATATTTCATACAATCTTCCAGAATCTTTGAAAAGATCTGCTCAAAAAGGTCTGTATCTTTGAAACGGCGGGTATAATTCTTTCCAAATGTAGAGAAATGAGGTACTGGATCTAACATGTCTAGTCCGAGAAACCAGCGGTATGCAACGTTTACCTCGATCTCTTTCATGGTCTGACGCATGCTTTTTATCCCATAGAGATACTGAATGAATGGTATCTTTATCAGCATGACGGGATCCATACTGGGACG
>NZ_JBCOME010000137.1:0-1341 GCF_040924365.1 Ruminococcus sp. 1001136sp1_2201st1_G3_2201SCRN_220225
TGGTGCTAGAATATAAATAGTACAAGCCAAAATGAGAAATTCCAAATACACATAAGCATGATACAATAGAGACATGCTGAAGGAGGATCTCATATGGCAAAGCAACATGACAAACAATTTAAACTTGATGCAGTCCAGTACTATCAGGATCACAAAGATCTCGGAGTACGTGGATGTGCAGAAAATCTTGGCATCGGATACAGCACATTAACAAAATGGCTGAAAGACTTCCGGGAATCAGGTGATATTCCTGTTCGTGGTTCTGGTAATTATGCATCTGATGAGCAGAAGGAAATTGCCCGTCTCAGACGTGAATTACGTGATGCCCAAGATGCACTTGATGTGTTAAAAAAAGCAATCAACATTCTGGGAAAATGACGGAAGCCATTTATCTTGAAGTGTCTGAGAAGACGGAAGCTGCCAAAAAGGCTGGACGCCGGGTTTCCGTCTCCGGAATGTTGAAATTTTTAGGTGTCTCTCGCTCAGGATATCTTGCATGGCTCCACCACGTACCTTCTGATACAGAAAAACGTCGTAAAGCTGTAAAAGCAAAAATACAAGATATTTATGATGATTCCAAGCAGAACTACGGTGCTCCGAAAATCACTGTAGAACTTCGAAAAAATGGTGAAGTCATTTCGGAAAGAACCGTTGGTACATATATGCGCCAAATGGGAATCCGTGCTCAGTGGAGCAAACCATGGACGATCACCACAAAAGATTCCGATTTCAGCACTGAATTACAAAATATCCTTGATGAGCAATTTAATCCTGATCGTCCGAATGCAGTCTGGTGTTCGGATATTACCTACATCTGGACAATAGATGGATTTGTCTATCTGACCAGTGTTATGGATTTATTTTCCAGAAAAATCATAGCCTGGACGCTTTCAGAAACACTGGAAGTATCTTGCGTGATTGATACTATAAACAAAGCCAAAGCTCGCCGAAATATCGATCAACCATTAATTATCCATTCGGATCGTGGCAGCCAATATGTTGCAAAGGAATATAAAAAAGCAACCGAAAATATGCAGCGCAGTTATTCGAAGAAAGCTTTTCCGTGGGATAATGCATGCATTGAATCCTTTCATTCTATTATCAAACGTGAATGGCTCAATCGCTTTAAAATTCGCGACTATAAGCAGGCATATCAGTTGATTTTTGAATATCTGGAAGCTTTCTACAATACGAAACGAGTTCATAGCCATTGCAACTATATGTCGCCAAACGAATTCGAACGAGTGTATGAAAGAACGCACACTGAGGCTGAGCTTCTGGCAGGTTAAAATAGGGAGAAATTTCTTATTTTAACTTGTACTAAATCTTGACATAGGACCA
>NZ_JBCOME010000138.1:0-1205 GCF_040924365.1 Ruminococcus sp. 1001136sp1_2201st1_G3_2201SCRN_220225
CCTTAAATGAAAAACTAACTTCCACCTTTAGTCTGTTTTGTTCTACATTAGAAACTGGGGGTGGAAGTTAGTCTTGCAATCGTTTATTCTATAAGAAATACCAGGGCTCCTCCCTGGTCATATCCTCCAACTACCGGAAATGGGATATTTTTATTGTATAGGAGGATTCATTTATGTCTACTAAAGCTACTGGAAACAAAAAACACCTTACCCTTGCTGATCGTGCTGCCATTGAACATGGTATCAGCCGTGGGGAAAATTTCACGCAGATTGCCTGCAGAATCAACAAGGATTCTTCTACTATTTCCAAGGAGATTCGGCGTCACCTTTTCCGGGTTCCTCATTTTCAAAACGAAACCCAGCGAAAGCGCTCAGAATGCGAGCATTTTCAGAACTGTGAAAAGCAGCATATCTGCGGGAATCAGACTTGTAATTCCTTATGCTGGAAATGCCGCCCTAAGCGCTGTTCCATGTATTGTCCTGACTTTACTCCCAGACTCTGCGAAAAGTTAAAAAAGCCCCCCTACGTGTGTAATGACTGTCCTCAGATACGCAACTGTTCCCACGACTTCTATTTCTACAGGGCCAATTACGCCAACGATATTTACAGTGAAACAAAATCTTCTTCACGGTCTGGAATTAACCAGACTCCTGAGTCCCTGGAACAGCTGGACCGTCTGGTTTCCCCTCTGCTTCTGCAGGGACAGCCTTTGTCCCATATCTTTGCATCTAATCAGGAATCTGTCCCCTGTTCTATAAGGACCCTCTACAACTATATAGACCAGGGATATTTCACTGCAATCAACCTCGACCTTCCCCGGAAGGTCCGCTACAAAAAACGTCGGAAGGTCCGCAGAGAACCTGACAACACTGGATATAGAAAAGACAGATCCTATCAGGATTTTGAGAGATATCTGGAAAAGTTTCCAGATACAAATGTGGTGGAATTAGATGTGGTGGAAGGTGCCGGGGGAAAATCAGAAAAAGTACTGTTGACCATGCTTTTCCGTAATTGTAGCCTTATGCTTATTTTTCTTATGGATGCCGACAGGAAGGACAACGTAGAAGATGTGTTTCAGCGAATATATACCCATCTGGGAGCTGATCTATATCGAAAACTCTTTCCGGTCATTCTTACAGACAATGGTGCCTCATTCAAAGATCCAGCTATTTTTGAACGGCCTGCAGGTGAACTTCTATCCCGT
>NZ_JBCOME010000139.1:0-1192 GCF_040924365.1 Ruminococcus sp. 1001136sp1_2201st1_G3_2201SCRN_220225
TTCGGTTGCCGTAGCCCGCTACGGCGCCCTCATCCGGACAAAATCTCCCACAAATTGTGACGCACATCTTGCAGAAAACCTTTTTCAAACACGCTCTAGTAATCAATGATATATGTAACTGTTTAAGAAGTGGTATTTTGTGAGGCAATCGGGTTTGAATATGTCAGATTGCCGAGAGATACAAGCTTAAATGATTTCAAAGAAAGTGATTTGAAATGCACTTTGATTTGTAATTGTGAAGGTACAAAATAGTTACAAATGTTTATACAATTCCCTCACTTGCATGATACAGCAGGTGAGGGAATTTTCACAAGGAGAAGATTATGAAACGAATTGGACTTGTTGTAGCATACGATGGAACCAATTACTGCGGCTGGCAGACACAGCCTAATGGAATTACAGTGCAGGGTGTACTTAATGATACCCTTTCCAATCTTCTGGGCGAAAAAATCGAGACCATCGGTGCCAGCCGTACAGATGCTGGTGTGCACGCTCTGGGAAATGTAGCCGTCTTTGACACAAACACCCGCATCCCCGGCGACAAAATATCCTATGCCCTGAACCAGCGTCTCCCTGAAGACATCCGGATTCAGATGTCCGAAGAAGTGGAACCAGACTTTCACCCCAGATATTGCGACAGCGAGAAAACCTACGAATACCGTATTCTGAACCGCAAATTTCCGGTTCCTACAGAGCGCCTGTATTCCTATTTCTATCACTATAAATTAGATGTAGACAAAATGCGCGAGGCAACCTCCTATCTGATCGGCCGCCACGACTTCGCCAGCTTCTGTGGCTCTGGCGCCCAGGTAAAGACCACCATCCGCACCGTCACCGGAATCGAAGTTTTCCGCGACGGCGACATTGTCACCATCCGTGTCTCCGGAACCGGTTTCCTCTACAACATGGTCCGCATCATTTCCGGCACCCTGATTGAGATAGGAAACGGTCAGTATCCTCCGGAACGCATGCAAAAAATCCTTGACGCCAAAGACCGCTCCGCCGCCGGTCCTACCGCTCCCGCACAGGGGTTGACGCTTATGGGGATACAGTTCTTTGATTAATATGAAAATTGGTATTTAGTGTGTTGAAAGTTGTTCAAGGCGGACGCATTTGGACAATGGTGATTGCTCACTCGCCGGCGCAACGCTCCAGCGAACTAACTGCTAACTGCGACTAAATCGTTCAGGAG
>NZ_JBCOME010000140.1:0-1076 GCF_040924365.1 Ruminococcus sp. 1001136sp1_2201st1_G3_2201SCRN_220225
CGAAGATCGAGAGACTGGTGTTAACCCGATCAGCAGGGAAGTGCTGTTATGATAACTGGTTTTACCAGTGATTAGAGGTTTTAAATGGAAGATATCTGATGTTTAAGATTTCTAATGACTGATAAAAATTCAGTCAGATATGTACCTTGAAAACTGCATACATGTAAATTTGATTAAAGTTTAATCAAATATCCTTGATACAAACGTTAAAACGTAAGATAGGAAGACATCGATTTAGTCTGTGAGAGCAGACAAAGATCAACAATGAGAATCAAAAGACCGCATCACCTACGCTAGGGTGATGAGCGAAAGGTCAAGCAATAAGGGCACAGGGCGGATGCCTTGGCACTAAGAGCCGAAGAAAGACGTGATAAGCTGCGATAAGCTTCGGGGAGGAGCAAATATCCTTTGATCCGGAGATCTCTGAATGGGGAAACCCGGCAGAGCACACCTCTGTCATCCATACGCCAATCCATAACGTATGGAAGGGAACCCGGGGAACTGAAACATCTAAGTACCCGGAGGAAAAGAAAGAAAACTCGATTCTGCAAGTAGCGGCGAGCGAACGCGGAAGAGCCTAAACCGGAATGCGTGCATTCCGGGGTTACGGACTGCATTTAAGATTCTCGGAAGCTAACAGAACGGTTTTGGGAAAGCCGGCCGCAGAGGGTGAAAGCCCCGTATGTGAAAGCAGATGAGACTGAGCAGGATCCAGAGTACCACGAGACACGAGAAACCTTGTGGGAAGTCAGGGGGACCACCCCCTAAGGCTAAATACTACTTAGTGACCGATAGCGCATAGTACTGTGAAGGAAAGGTGAAAAGGACCCCGGGAGGGGAGTGAAAGAGAACCTGAAACCCTGTGTCTACAAGCTGTGGGAGCACCTTATGCGTGCAACCGCGTACTTTTTGTAGAACGGTCCGGCGAGTTACGCTTACTGGCAAGGTTAAGCACTTCAGGTGCGGAGCCGTAGGGAAACCAAGTCTTAAGAGGGCCAGAGTCAGTAGGAGTAGACCCGAAACCGGGTGATCTACCCATGTCCAGGATGAAGCTGCCGTAAGAGGCAGTGGAGGTC
>NZ_JBCOME010000141.1:0-1034 GCF_040924365.1 Ruminococcus sp. 1001136sp1_2201st1_G3_2201SCRN_220225
CCATAGGAACCGGCTACTAAATCTACATTGTGGAATACAAATGGGATTTCTCCGCAGTGCCATAAGTTTACACCACCGTCAAGTGGAGACTCATAGGATACAAGATAGTTGTAGTTTTTGTTATCTCCGGATTCCAGTCTCTTTGCCAGTGTGCCGAAGTCTCCTGTTCGGTTGGATACATAATAAGCATCGCAAGCGCTCTTTTCCGGATATGCCTTCAAGAATGCTTCTTTTACCGCTTCCGCTTTATCACCATATTTTTCAGTTAATTTTGCGTCTACTTCTTCATCAGTCCAGGAGTTTTTGTTGGTTTCATTTGGATCCAGAGCAGTCCAGCAGTTCATTTCTCCAAATACAGAACCTACCATAACCGGAACATCATTTGTCCAATCCAGGAAATCAGTATGAAGATAATCTTCATCGAGAACAGGACTCCAGCCCACAGAAGTTCCCAGTTCCTCGCCTACCTGTTTCTGTGCTTCCGTTGCAGCCGCATCGAGAGTATCATAAGGAACCTCTTTTAACTGTTCAACCTCATTGTCTGAAATTCCTAAAATTTCAAGGGTTTTTGCAGTTACTTTTTTTGCAATATCCTGGTCAATATGACCTTCACCACCACTCTGTACTACCGCCTGATCGAATAATCCTTCTGCTTCAGAGGTAGCGAACATATTGAGAACCTTGCAGCCGCCGCCGGACTGTCCGAAAATAGTTACGTTGTCAGGATCACCGCCGAAGTTAGCAATGTTTTCTTTTACCCACTTTAAGGATGCAACTAAATCTGCTGTGCCGCAGTTACCGGAATACTGATAATCCTCGCCATAATCGGAAAGATCCATGTAACCAAGTACGTTTAAACGATGGTTTACAGTTACCACAACCACATCACCATATTCGCTGAGATTCTTTCCATCATATGCAACACCTTCAATAGAGGAGCCGTTGTAGAATCCACCGCCGTGGAACCATACCATAACCGGCTTCTTTGCATTGGTATCCAGATCCTGTGTCCAGACATTCAGATTCTGGCAATT
>NZ_JBCOME010000142.1:0-874 GCF_040924365.1 Ruminococcus sp. 1001136sp1_2201st1_G3_2201SCRN_220225
GATTCTCACAAGTGTAGAGAACGTAAGTCTGAACCACGGTCAGGTAAATGAGCAGAAGCTTGGCAGCATCACTGTAGCGGACGCTAAGAAATACATTGAAGAGAACCAGTTTGCTTCCGGTTCCATGCTTCCCAAAATCGAAGCAGGTATTTCCTTTATCGAGAAAGGGGAAGGCCGGAGCACTGTGATTACTGATATGGCTCATGCCAAAGAGGGCTATGAAGGAAAAACAGGAACTACCATCCGCTAGAGCCTGTTTGCAAAAGGCTTTCCACAATATGTGCGTCACAATTTGTGGGAGATTTCACCCGGATAAGGGCGCTGTAGCGGGCTGCGGCAACCGAATTCGGGTGAAATTTCCCGCAAAGTGGGGCGTGCATATTGCGGGAATGATTTTTCAAACACGCTCTAAACATACAAAAAGAAACCTCCGACGAAATAAGTACTCATCTGACGAGGTTCCTTTTTTTACTATTTTTTACTATTATTTCCCCAATCTTAACGAGCAGTAAGCATCAATGCGGAATCTTCTGACTCTGTATTTATGATTCCGATCAGATCTCCCTCTTTCAGGGTAATCTTACGCTCCACGCCATCTGTCACTGTCATGCTTCCGTTTTCACCCTCTTCTCCCATGATCATAAAACTTACAAAACCATTTGAACAGGAAGCAATGTAATATCCTGGGACAATGCCTCCATCCACATTTTCTCCAACCTCCAGCACATCTCCTGCCATCAGTTTATAAGAGGCTGAATCAGCCCCAGAACTGAACATATCTCCAAATTCTTCTTCAAGTATCGGAGCAAGGCTGTCCTTCAGGGAATCCCGGATTTCCGGTAAGCTTGCGCAAATGATCACCAGGACCATGAGC
>NZ_JBCOME010000143.1:0-1004 GCF_040924365.1 Ruminococcus sp. 1001136sp1_2201st1_G3_2201SCRN_220225
GTAATAGCTCACTGGTCGAGAGGCCCTGCGCCGAAAATGTCCGGGGCTGAAACGTACCACCGAAACTAAGGGATCCGCAAGGATCGGTAGAGGAGCATTGCATGCGGAACGAAGCAGTACCGTAAGGAGCTGTGGACTGCATGGAAGAGAGAATGCCGGAATGAGTAGCGAGATAAAGGTGGGAATCCTTTAGGCCGAATATCCAAGGTTTCCAGGGTAAAGCTGATCTGCCCTGGGTAAGTCGGGGCCTAAGGCGAGGACGAGAGTCGTAGCCGATGGACAACAGGTGGAGATTCCTGTACTGCGGTATGACAGAACTGTGGGGACACGTAAGGAAAGCGGAAGCCGGGAATGGAAAGCCCGGTGCAAGCAGGGTACCAGACACTCAGGCAAATCCGGGTGTCAATGGGAAGCTGTGATGCGGAGCGAAATACAAGTAGCGAAGTCCGTGAGCCATGCGTCAAGAAAAGCCGCTATTGTTTATACCGTACCCGTACCGTAAACCGACACAGGTGGATGAGGAGAGAATCCTAAGGCCGGCGGAAGAAGCATTGTCAAGGAACTCGGCAAAATGACCCCGTAACTTCGGGAGAAGGGGTGCCACTGAGAAGTGGCCGCAGAGAATAGGCTCAAGCAACTGTTTAGCAAAAACACAGGTCTATGCGAAACCGAAAGGTGAGGTATATGGGCTGACGCCTGCCCGGTGCTGGAAGGTTAAGAGGAGAGGTTAGCGCAAGCGAAGCTTTGAATTTAAGCCCCAGTAAACGGCGGCCGTAACTATAACGGTCCTAAGGTAGCGAAATTCCTTGTCGGGTAAGTTCCGACCCGCACGAAAGGCGTAATGATTTGAGCGCTGTCTCGACAATGCATCCGGTGAAATTGAAGTACCAGTGAAGATGCTGGTTACCTGCGCCAGGACGGAAAGACCCCATGGAGCTTTACTCCAGTTTGGTACTGGGGTCCGGTATTGCATGTACAGGATAGGTGGGAGGCTAGGAAGCAGT